>JASGDW010000142.1:0-21558 GCA_047606965.1 Microbacterium sp. | reverse complement strand
GTCTTCCGCGGCCAGTCGGCGCCGGCGCCCCGGCCGGCCGGCGGCGGACGCTGGTCGCTGCTGCCGGCGCCGGAGACCGATCCGACGGTGCGAGCGGCGGCGTCCGCGGGGCTGCTGCTGGACCGGTACGGCGTCGTCACGCGCGGCAGCGTGACCTCGGAGGGGATGCCGGGCGGCTTCGCCCAGGCGTACCGCGTGCTCAGCGGCTTCGAGCAGGCGGGGCACTGCCGTCGCGGGTACCTGATCGAGAAGCTCGGCGCGGCGCAGTTCGCGGCATCCGCCACCGTCGACCGGCTGCGCACCTTCGCCGCCGTGGACGATCCGCCTCGGCTCGCGGCGATCACCCTCGCCGCGAGCGACCCGGCGAACCCCTACGGCGCGGCGCTGGCCTGGCCTGCGGTGACGGGCGTGAAGCACCGGCCCGGGCGCAAGGCGGGAGCGCTGGTGGTGCTCGTCGACGGCGCGCCTGCGCTGTACCTGGAGCGCGGCGGCAGGACCGCGCTGCGTTTCACCGACGACCAGGACGTCCTCGACGCCGCCGCCCGCTCGCTCGCCGACACCGCCCGCGCCCGGCGCCTGGAGACGCTCACGATCGAGCAGGCCAACGGCGAGCCGGTGTTCGGCGCGGCGCTCGGCCGTGCGCTACGGGCCGCCGGCTTCCTCGAAACCCCGCGCGGGCTGACGCTACGCCGCACGCGCGTCTGAGGGGCGGCCCGGCGGCGGCAGGATGGAATCCAGGCGACAGCGGAGGAGATGCCCGTGCCCGAGGGGGACAGCGTGTTCCAGGCGGCGCGGCGGCTGGACCGGGCGCTGCGCGGCGAGGAGGTCGTCCGGTTCGAGGTGCGGGTGCCGGGCGCGGCGACCGTCGACCTGCGCGGCGAGAGAGTGAACGAGGTCGCGGCGCGGGGCAAGCATCTGCTGATGCGCATCGGCGCGCACACGCTGCACTCGCACCTGCGCATGGAGGGCGCATGGCACGTCTACGCGCCGGACGCCCCGTGGCGTCGCCCGGCGTTCCAGGCCCGCGCGATCGTGGGCACCGCGGCACGCACCGCGGCGGGGTTCGACCTGGCGATGGTCGAGGTGGTCCCGACCGCCGAGGAGGAGAGGCTCGTCGGGCACCTGGGGCCCGACCCGCTCGGAACGGACTGGGATGCCGCCGAGGCAGCCCGGCGGCTGCGCATCGACCTGCGACCCGTCCACGTGGCCCTGCTCGACCAGCGCAACCTCGCCGGCCTCGGCAACGAATACGCCAACGAGCTGCTGTTCGTGCGCGGCGTCCTGCCCACGACGCCCGCGGCCGGCACCGACACGGCCGGCCTGGTCGAGACGGCGGCGCGCATGATCCGCGAGAACCGCGACCGGCCGGTGCGCACCTTCACCGGCGACACCCGGCCGGGCCGGACCACCTGGGTGCACGGCCGCGCCCGGCGCCCGTGCCGCCGCTGCGGCACGCCCCTGCGTGAGGGGTCGCTCGGCGCCGACCCCGCCCGGGAGCGGAACGTCTTCTGGTGCCCGTCGTGCCAGATCTGAGGCTCGGCCCCGCTACACTGCCGGACAGGCAGAGGCGCCGGAAGGGAGCCACGCGTGGTCGCAGGATCCGGATCGACGCGAGCCCGCACCGCTCTGGGCTATCTGCGTCGGCGCATCACGGGCGGCGACTGGCCGGTGAACAGCCGCATCCCGACCGAGACCGAGCTCATGGGGATCCTCGGAGTCGGCAGGACGACGGTGCGCGAGGCCGTGCGCTCGCTCGCGAGCGTGGGCATGCTGGAGACGCTGCCCGGCCGCGGCACGTTCGTACGCGCCCGCACCCCCGCCAGCTCGATGCTGACCGACTATCTGGCCGACGTCGAGCTCGCCGACGTGCTCACCCTCCGCCGGGCGCTGGAGGTCGAGGCCGCCGGGCAGGCGGCGATCCACCGGAGCGAGGACCAGTTCGCGGCGTTGCGCGCCGCGCACCGGACGACCACGCGCGACGTCGACTACCCGACCCGGCCGGAACGCGGCCACGGTCAGCTCCCTTTCCATGCGGCACTGTTCGAGGCCTCGGGCAGCACGCTGCTGCCGGCGCTGTACGGCGGGGTCATGGCCTCGCTACGCCGGGCGATCGACCGCGGACAGGTCGTGTACGCAGACAGCGCCGAGCGGCGCCGGCTCGATCACGAGACGATCCTCGCGGCGATCGAGGCGCAGGATGCCGTCGCCGCTGCGCGCGAGATGTCGACGCACGTCGACCACGACCTGAGGCTCCGTCGTCCCGACGAGGCCACGCCGCCCGCGCGGCGGCGGCGGGCGGCATCCGTCTCCGCGCCGTCCTGACCCCGCCCGGACGGCCGTGGACCGGGCGCTTCCGATGCGCATCGGCGCCTCGGAGAAGCGGCACAGTCGGCCCATAGCGCCGGCTCACGGCCCGCATCGGGAGACCCGCTTCACTCGATGCCATGGACGAGAACACCCGGACGTCCCACCCTCGCCCACCGCGACGGAGGATGCGCCGGGGACTGAAGCTCGGCCTGCTCTCCGGCGGCCTCGTCGTCGTGCTCGTCGCCGGGGGCGGCACGGTCTGGGCGCTGGAGCGCTTCGTCATCCCGCACGTGGAGATCTCCGACGTCGCCGCCTACGAGGCGGAGCAGAACGGCACGACCACCACCGACGACGCGACCGACGACACCGACTCCGAGGCCGTGATCACCGACAACACGTACACCTCGGACGACGCGAGCATCACGATCACCCAGTACACACAAGGTTCGGGGGACGACACCGTGACCTACTACGTCGCCGACGTGACCCTGAGCGACGCGACGGTGCTGCAGAGCGCGTTCGCGAACAACCAGTTCGGCGAGAACATCACCGACCTGGTCTCGACCATCGCCGAGGACAACGACGCCGTGTTCGCCATCAACGGGGACTACTACGGCTTCCGGTCCACCGGGATCGAGATCCGCAACGGCGTGATCTTCCGCGACGAGCCCGCCCGCGAAGGACTCGTGTTCTACCGTGACGGCACCGTCGCGGTGTACGACGAGACCACGACCACGGCGGAGGAGCTGGTCGCGGACGGCGCCTGGAACACGCTGAGCTTCGGGCCCGCGATCGTCGAGGACGGCGAGATCGTCGACGGCATCGACGACGTCGAGATCGACACGAACATCGGCAACCACTCGATCCAGGGCGAGCAGCCTCGCACCGCGGTCGGCGTGATCGACGAGAACCATCTCGTCTTCGTCGTCGTCGACGGTCGCGACACCGGATACAGCGCGGGCGTCACGATGACCGGTCTCGCGGAGATCATGCTCTCCCTCGGGGCCATCACGGCCTACAACCTGGACGGCGGCGGATCCAGCGAGATGTGGTTCGACGGCGAGGTCGTGAACGAGCCTTCCAACGGCGGCGAGCGCGCCACCAGCGACATCCTCTACATCGCGGGGTGATCACCATGACGACAGCCATTCTCATTCCGGCATATCAGCCCGACGGGCGCCTGCCCCAGCTCGTGATCGCGTTGCGGCGCGTCCGCCCCGATCGCCCGGTGATCGTGGTCGACGACGGCTCCGGACACGACTACCGCGACGTCTTCGAGATCACCGAGGCGGCCGGGGCCGAGATCGTGCGGATCAGCCGCAACCAGGGGAAGGGCTTCGCGCTGCGGGTCGGCATCCGCACGATCCTGCGGGATCACCCCGGTCATGACGTCGTGACCGCCGACAGCGACGGCCAGCACACGCCCGGCGACATCGAGCGGGTCGCCCGCGCCGTCGCCGCCCAGGAGGCGCCGACGATCGTTCTCGGCTCGCGCAGCTTCGACGGCGACGACGTCCCCGGCAGGTCGCGGCTGGGCAACCGGATGACGCGCGTCGCGTTCCGGCTGGTCGCCGGCGTCGACCTCCGCGACACGCAGACCGGCCTGCGCGGGCTGCCCGCGTCCTCGCTGGAGTGGCTGCTGAGCGTGGCCGGCGACCGCTTCGACTATGAGTTCCGCATGCTGCTGCAGGCCCGGGCCGCCGGCTTCGCCCTCAGCGAGGTGCCGATCGCCACGATATACGCGGAGGGGAATGCATCCAGCCATTTCCGCCCCTTGGTCGACTCGGTGCGCGTCTACGCGCCGCTCGCACGGTTCGCGGCCTCCGCCCTGGTGGCCTTCGGCATCGACACGCTCATGCTCCTGCTGCTGCAGTCCTGGACGGGGTGGCTGCTGTTCTCCGTGGTCGGCGCGCGCCTGATCAGCGGCTCGGTGAACTACACCGTGAACCGCTCGATGGTGTTCCGCCGTGGTCGGGAGGTGCCGGTGCGCGTCTCGGCGCTGCGGTACTTCTCCCTCGCAGGCCTGCTGCTGGCCGCCAACTTCGGCATCATCACGGCGCTGACCGAGGCCGGCGTCCCCCTGCTGGTGGCCAAGACGATGACCGAGGCGACGCTGTTCGCGGTGAGCTTCGGCGTGCAGCGCACGGTGGTGTTCGCCGGACGCGACGCGTCCGCGGACGGCGCGGCCGCGAGCGCCCGTACCGGCGCCGAGCAGGCGGCGGAGCCCGACGGCTCCGGCCTACAGGAACGGTCTCGCGAGGGACGAGAGCTCGCGCGGCGCTGACGCGCCGGCAGGGGAATGAATCCGAGACGCGGGCGGTTGTTCCTTTGTTCAGCGTCCTATGCGCTGTTGGAGGGGATCGTGGGCAAGAACTACGTCGACATCGAGAACGACCGCGGCGAGACACTGCGGTACCGCAAGCACGCCAACGGCCGTGGCCTCATCGCCAACGGCGCCAGGGTGCACCCGTCGGCCGTCGTCGAGGCGGGCGCGTACATCGAGCCGGGTGTGCAGATCGCGGCCGGCGCGTACGTCGGCAGCGGGGCGTGGATCGAGTCGGACGTCGTGATCGGGCCGCAGGTGCGCATCGCGCCGCACGCGCACATCGGCCCGAAGGCCCAGGTCGGCGCCGGCGCCACGATCGGCGTGCGCACGCAGGTCGGCACCGGGGCGCGTGTCGCCGGCGGGTCGCTCATCGGCGACGATCAGAAGATCCGCGCCGGCGAGCGCGTCGCGACCGACCGGCGGGGGTTCCGGCTCGCGGCCTGAGGCCGGGCCGCGCCGACCGTAGTACCGGTCCGACCGTGTCATAACTCCGCCTGTCGGGCGACGCCCGGCCCTGGCGCTCCCGCTTCTACGCGGGCGCTCGCTCACGCCGCGCACGTCGAGGAGGAGTGATGACACGCTCAGGCACCGGGACGCGTCTTGGGCGAGACGGTGTACGTCTGCTCCGGGTCGGTCTCCGCGACCGGCAGCAGGGCGTCGTCGATCGCGGCGAGGGTGTCGGCGTCCAGGACGACGCCGGACGCCTTCACGGTGTCCTCCAGCTGCTGCGGGCGGGAGGCGCCCACCAGCGCGGCGGAGACGTTCGGGTTCTGCAGCACCCACGCGATCGCAAGCTGCGGCAGGCTGAGGCCCGCCCGATCGGCCACCGGCGCCAGCCGTTGCACGGCCGTGAGCACCTCGTCGCGCAGGAAGCGCTGGATGAACCGGTCGCCGCCGTGCTCGTCGGTCGCGCGGGACCCCTCGGGCACCGGCCGGCCGGGCAGGTACTTGCCGCTGAGCACGCCCTGCGCCATGGGCGACCAGACGATCTGCGAGATGCCGAGCTCCTCGCTCGTGGGCACGATCTTGCCCTCGATCACGCGCCAGAGCGCGGAGTACTGCGGCTGGTTCGAGACGAGCTGGATGCCGAGCTCGGTCGCCAACGCGTGCCCCGCCCGCAGCTGCTCGGCGGTCCATTCGCTCACGCCGATGTACAGCGCCTTGCCCGCCCGCACGACGTCCGCGAAGGCCTGCATGGTCTCCTCGAGCGGCGTCTCGTAGTCGTAGCGATGCGCCTGGTACAGGTCGACGTACTCGACGCCCAGGCGTCGCAGCGACCCATCGATCGCGTCGCGGATGTGCTTGCGGGAAAGGCCCGCGTCGTTGGGTCCCTTGCGGCCTACCGGCCAGTACACCTTCGTGAAGATCTCGACGTCCTCGCGCGGCCGGCCGCGCAGCGCGTCGCCGAGCACGACCTCCGCGGCGGTGTCGGCGTAGACGTCGGCGGTGTCGAAGCTCGTGATGCCGAGGTCGAGCGCCCGGTGCACGGTGGCGATCGCCTGCTCGTCGCCGATCTGGGAGGCGTGGGTGATCCAGTTCCCGTAGGTGATCTCCGAGACCTTGAAGCCGCTGTTGCCGAGGTAGCGATAGTTGACCATGGCTCCACGCTAGCCCGGGGCGGCGCGGTCGCGGGCCGTGTGCGCCCCGCCCGCGACGCGCGGATGCCGGCGGAGGTCACGCCTCGCTCAGCCGTCCGCGCGGATCCAGCGGAAGGTGATCCGGGCGAGGACGAGCCCCGCGACCAGCCAGATGCCGGTGACCAGAAGCGTGAGCGGATGCTCCCACGTCCCGCCGGGGGTCATCGCGGCGAAGGAGCCGGGGAGGAACACCGACTGCATGCCCTGCACGAGCCAGCGCAGCGGGAAGACGCTCGCGACCGTCTGCAGCCACGACGGCAGCAGCGAGAACTGGATGAAGACGCCCGAGACGAACTCGAGGACGAGCACGATCGGGATGACGACCGCCGTGGCGCTGCGGCCCGATCGGGGCAGCGCGCTCAGGCCGATGCCGAGGATCGCGCAGGTCGTCACGCCCAGCAGGAACACCCAGGCGAAGGTGAGCCACGCGGCCGGATCGGACGGCAGGGCCACGCCGAAGACGAAGGCGGCGACCAGGATCAGCAGCGCCGCCTGAGCGAGACCGGTGACCAGCACCATCCCGAGCTTGCCGATGAAGTACGACACCGGCGGGAGCGGTGTGCCGCCCAGCCGCTTGAGCGTGCCGTCGCCGCGCTCGATCGCGATGGCGATGGCGAGGTTCTGCGTGCCCGAGAGCAGGAGGCCCGCGGCGAGCATGGCGGGCAGGTAGAACGCCGCCGCGCCGATCTCCTCCCCCGGCGGTCCGAAGCTCTGCGAGCTGAACGCGATCGAGAAGATCAGCAGGAACACGAGCGGGAACAGGAAGGTGAAGAACACCGAGTCGCCCTGCCGGAAGTAGTCGCGGACCTCGTAGCCGATGCGGGAGAGCCCGAGCCGGATCGTGCGGGCGGGGCCGAACCGCGTCGTCGCGCTCATGCGCTCGCCCCCGCGTCGTCGTCGCGCAGGAGGCCCAGATAGACGTCCTCGAGGCGGGGGCGCACGATCTCGAGGTCGTCCGGCTCGGCGCCCAGGCGCCGGACGAGCCCGGCGACCAGCTCGCCGGGCCGTTCGGCGCGCTGCTCGCGCACCGCGTCCCCCTCCCGCCAGCGCACGATGGGCACGCGGGCCTCGGCGCCGCCGATCGCGTCGACGGGGCCGAGGGCCGCCACCCTGCCGCCGACGAGGATCGCGGCCCGTTCGGAGAGCTCGGCGGCCTCGTCGAGATAGTGCGTGGTCAGCAGGATCGTGGTGCCCTCGCGCTGCAGGTCGCGGATGAGATCCCAGAACTGCCGCCGCACCTCGGGGTCGAAGCCCGTGGTCGGCTCGTCCAGGAAAAGCAGCTCCGGCGCGCCGATGATGCCGAGGGCCACGTCGACCCGGCGGCGCTGGCCGCCGGAGAGCCGCCGGACGCTGGTGGCGGCCTTCTCGGTCAGGCCCACCGCCTCGATCACCCGGTCGACGTCACGCGGGCGCGGGTAGAAGCCGGCGAAGTGCGCGAGCAGCTGACGCACCGTCGCCGTGGGAGCCTCGCCGGTGCTCTGCAGCACGATGCCGAGCCGTGCCTTCCACGCGGGGCCGCCGTGGCGCGGATCGACGCCGAGCACCCTGACCTCACCGCCGCTGCGCCCGCGGTGGCCCTCCAGGATCTCGATCGTGGTGCTCTTGCCGGCGCCGTTGGGCCCCAGCAGGGCGAACGTCTCGCCGCGGCGGATGTCGACGTCGACGCCCCGCAGCGCCTCGAAGCCGTCGCGATACGTCTTGCGCAGTCCGATCGCCTCGACCACCGCATCCGTCATCGCCACGCCCCCGGGTCTCGATACGACGACTCTGCCCCATCCTGCCCGTGGCGCGCCAGCGTCGCAGAACACGACCTCAGGGCGGCGCGCTCAGCGCCGGCGCCGGCGCACGAACGCCACGCGCAGGCTGCGCAGCAGGAGCAGCAGCCCGCCGAGCCCGACGACGGCGCCCAGGAACGGGAACACCGGCACCTCGGGCGTCAGCTGCGGGCCGCCGCCGGCGATGCTGAGCATGACGGCGACCACCACCAGGGCGATGCCCACGAGCGTCGTGGTGAGCCGGCCGACGAGCGTCTCGACCCACGACCGCTCGTCGCCGTCGTCGAAGGCGCGCAGACCCACCCGGAACGTGCCGTCCTCCAGCTGCTGCGCGAGCGATCCCAGCCGCCGCGGCAGCAGCCGCAGCCGCTCGGAGATCAGCGCGGTCTGGGTCTGCGCCGTCATCGCCAGCGACCGCGGCGAGCCGATCTCGCGCGCGAAGCGCGGGGCGAGGCGCAGCGCCTGCGAGACCATGTCGTAGTCGGGCACGAGCCGGCGCAGCGAGCCCTCCAGCGAGGCGAGCGTGCGGAACACGAGCAGGAGCGACGGCGGCAGGGCGAGCCGGTGCCGCCGCATCACGCCCACGAGCGCCCGGAACACGTTCTCGTCGACCCGGGTGTTGTGCACACGGGTGAGGATGACCCCGATGTCGTGCTGCAGCGCCGCCTGGTCGACCGCGCCGGTCTCGGGCGGCGAGACCAGCATGAGCACCGCGTCGGTCGCCGCCACGTCGTCCTCGACCGCCATGGCCACCAGCAGCGGCAGCAGCATCCGGCGCAGGCTCTTCTCCAGGATGCCGACCGCGCCGAAGTCGATGAGGGTGACCCGCCCGTCGGCGCCGAGCACGAGGTTGCCCGGATGCAGGTCGGCGTGGAAGACGCCCCGCACCGCGATCTGGCGGAACACCTCCTCCAGCACCCCGTCGGCGATCTCGCGGGCGCGGACCGGGTCGAGCATCGCCGCGTCCACGCGGCTGAACGGCACCCCGTCCGCCCGCTCCTGCACGAGCATCTGCGCCGTCGTGAACCGCTCGTGCACGCGCGGCACGCGCAGGCCGCCCGCGGATCCGCGCAGCATCTCGGTGTTGGCCGCCTCGATGCGGTAGTCGAGCTCCTCCCGCAGGGCGCGGGCGAACTCGGCGGCCAGCGCCACCGTGCCGTAGTCGCGTCCCCACTGCGTGTGGCGCTCGGCGTCCGCGGCCAGCCGCTCGACGATGTCGAGATCGGTCGCGACCTGGGCGCGGGCGCGCGGACGCTGGATCTTGACCACGACCGGCTCCCCGGTCACGAGCCGGGCGGCGTGCACCTGGGCGACGGATGCCGCCGCCAGCGGCCTCTCGTCGACCTCGGCGAAAGCGCCCTCCAGCGGCATCCCCAGCTGCGCCTCGATGGCGGCCCTCGCCTCGTGCCACGGGATCGGGGTCGACTCCATCTGCAGCGTCGACAGCGCGGCGGTCAGCTCGGGCGGCAGCACGTCGTCGCGCGCGGAGAGCACCTGCCCGATCTTGATGAACGTGACGCCGGCCTCGTTCAGCGCCCCGACGATCGCCGCCGGGACGTCGTCGCCCTGCCCGCTGCGCCGGCGACGGTAGGCGCCCAGGCCGTGCCGGGACGCGATCGCGACGATCTGCGCGTACCGCCTGGCCCGGTCGCGGCGCAGGAACGCCTCCCGCACCACCGTGAGGGGGTTCGCGAGCGGACGCGTCGGCCACAGGAACTCGAGGGTCACCAGCACGATCACCACGACCGCGAACACCCACCCGAGCGCGAGCGCCAGGAAGACGAGCGCGAGCGGGCGGTCCACGACCAGCCGTTCGCCCTCGATCACCCCGGACTGCTCGAGCGTCCAGTAGGCGACCGGGCTCAGCAGCAGGAACACCGCGCCGGAGACGACGACCGAGCGGATCCAGCCGACCTGGGTCTCCAGCAGGCGCCGGCTCGTCCAGCCCGCGACGACCGAGAACACCGCGATGACGACGACCGCCCAGATCCACACCCAGATGTCCACGCCCCGCCCCTCGTCGGCGTCCCGTCCGCAGGGCGCCCGAGCCCAGGCTAACCGGCGGCGGATATGGACGGCCGGGAGACCCCGGCGCTCAGGGGGCCACGGCCGACGCGGTCCCGGGAATCACCGTGCCCGCACGGATGACGGTTCGGGCCAGGGGGACACCGGGCCGGTAGGCCAGATGCACGGGATGCGGCGCGTCGAGGACGACGAGGTCGGCGCGTCCTCCCACCGAGATCCGCCCGATATCGGGCCGACTCAGCGCGGCGGCACCGCCGGCGGTCGCCGCCCACAGCGCCTCCGCGGGGGTCATGCCCATCTCGCGCACCGCGAGGGCGATCATCAGCGGCATCGACGAGGTGAACGACGACCCCGGGTTGCAGTCGGTGGCGAGGGCCACCGTGACGCCGGCGTCGAGAAGGCGCCGCGCGTCGGGAAAAGGCTGCCGTGTCGAGAACTCCGCGCCCGGCAGCAGCGTCGCCACGGTCGACGACTGGGCCAGGGCGTCCACGTCGGCGTCGGTGAGGAACGTGCAGTGGTCGACGGACGCCGCGTCCAGTTCGACGCCGAGCCGGACCGCCCCCGACGGCGTCAGCTGTCCGGCGTGCAGACGCAGCCCAAGCCCCGACCGACGTCCGGCCTGCAGGATCGTCCGCGTCTGGTCGAGGTCGAACGCCCCGTGCTCGCAGAACACGTCGATCCAGCGGGCGTGAGGCGCGCATGCGGCGAGCATCGGACCGCACACGAGGGCGACGTAGTCATCGGGACGGCCGCGGAACTCCGCCGGCACGACGTGCGCGCCGAGGAACGTGGTCTCGGGCGTGAGGCGCGCGGCGACCGTCAGCAGCCGCGCCTCGGTGTCGACGTCGAGGCCGTAGCCGCTCTTGATCTCGACCGTGGTGGTGCCCTGGGCCGCCATCTCGTCCCGCAGCCTCAGGGAACGCGCGAAGAGCTCGCCCTCGCCCGCCGCGCGGGTGGCGGCGACGGTCGTCGCGATGCCGCCGGCCCCGTAGGCACGCCCGCTCATGCGGGCCTCGAACTCGGCCGACCGGTCGCCCGCGAAGACGAGATGCGAATGACTGTCGACGAAGCCGGGGATGACGGCGCACCCGCCGGCATCGACACGCGCATCGGCGGCGGGCGCGGCGGCGGCGGGGCCGATCCACGCCACCCGGTCGCCCTCGACGACGACGGCAGCCCCGGTGGCCTGGTCGAACGCGTCCGCGTGCGTCGTCAGATGGCCAATGTCGTCGACGAGCAGAGAGCTCATGCCGCACCGTCCTCGATGCGGTCGATCGCTCTGACGAGCAGCTCTCCGATGTCGCCGAGCCGATGCCGCCCGCCGGCGACGATGCGCGAGCCCGACACGATCACATCGGTCACGTCGCCGGCCGCGGCGGCGAACAGGATCTGGGCCGGATCCGCCCCCGCGGTGCGGACGCTGTCCAGCCGCACCGCGACGAGGTCGCACGGCTCTCCGACGGCGATCCGCCCGCCGCTGTGTCCGATGCTGCGGTGACCCGCCGTGGTCGCGGCGGTGAGCAGTTGCGTCGGGGTGAAACGACCGCGCCGCCCCGACGCGAGGCGTTCACCGTGCTCGAGCCCGCGCGCCTCCTCGAACACGTCCAGCACGACGTGCTGGTCGCTGCCGAGCGCCACGGGCACGCCGTGGTCGGCGAGCGCACGCGCAGGCCCGATCCCATCGGCGAGATCGCGCTCGGTGGACGGGCACAGGCACGCCGTCGCACCCGACCCGGCGACCAGTTCGACGTCGCGCTGCGTCAGGTGCGTCAGATGCACGGCCGTGAACCGGGGCTGCAGCATCCCGGCGTCGGCGAGCACCTCCGCAGGGGTTCGACCGTAGGCGGCACGGGCCTGGGCGTTCTCGCTCGGCTGTTCCGAGACGTGCGCGTGCACCGGTTCGTCTTCCTCCACGACCTCGAGGAAGGGACGATACAGCGCCGGATCGACCGCGCGCACCGAGTGCACGGCGGCGGCGATGCGGACATCGGACGCCGCGGCGAATCGGTCGCGCAGCGCACGGTGCCGCGTCGCCCACGCGTCGAAGGACGCGTCGGCGAAGCGCTGCTGCGCGGGCTCGAGCGGCAGCTCACGCCCGCGATCGTCGAGCCCACCGGAGAGGTAGAGCGTGTCGATGAGCGTCAGACGCACGCCGGCGCGCCGCGCCGCCTCGACGAGGGCCTCCCCCATCGCGTTCGGATCGGAGTAGAGGCGTCCGCCGCGTGCATGATGCAGGTAGTGGAACTCGCCCACGGCGGCGGTTCCCGTCAGGGCCATCTCCGCGAAGACCGCCGTCGCCAGCTCCGCGTAGGTGTCCGGATCCAGCCGCAGCGCTGCACGGTACATGCGTTCCCGCCAGGTCCAGAAGGTTCCGCCGTCGGTGTGCGTGCGCGCCCGCAGCAGGCGTTGGAAAGCGTGCGAGTGCGCGTTGGCGAACCCGGGGAGGAGGATGCCGGGCAGGTGGACGTCTCCCGCCCGCGCGGCCTGGCCGGTCCCGACCACGTCGATCGCGCCGTCATGCTCGCTCACGCGCACGTCGCGGACGACGCTCCCGTCGATCAGCGCCTGTGCGGAGTGATAGGTCGTCATGCTTCCCCCTCACAGGCGCGTTCGCGCATGACGGCGGCGAGCGCGAAGACCCCGAGCTCGATATCGGGAGCGTTCGCCTCTTCGCCGGGCGCATGGCTGATGCCCGTCGGATTGCGCACGAAGACCATCGCCGACGGCACACCGGCGGTGGCGAGAACGCCGGCGTCGTGGCCGGCGCCGCACGGCAGGAACGGCGGCAGGTGTCCCGTCGCGCGGGAGATCGTGTCGCGGACCGCTTCGCCGAGGGCCCGGTCGAACCGGGTCGTGTCCGTCCACGACTCGGGCGTCGCCGTCCGTCCGACGGCATGCTCCACGAAGGAGACGACGCGACGCACCGCGGCCTGTTCGCCGCGCGCATCGAGCCAGAAGCGGACGTGCGAGGCGATCGCGTTGACCGCTCCGGGCAGCACCTCCACCCGGCCGATCGTCGCGACGGTCCCGTGCCGCAACGAGGCGTCGCGCGCCGCGATGATCGCCGCCGCGAGCACCGGCATGGGGTCGACGCGGGCACGCATGGGAGTGGTGCCGGCGTGGTTGGCCCGGCCTTCGAGCTCGAACCGCCACCTGCCGTGCGCGACGATCTCGGTTGCGATGCCGAGCGGCTCACCCGCTGCGGCGAGCCCGGGTACGGACGGACGGCCCGGCTCGCCCTCGGTGAGCGCGTGTCCCTGCTCGATATGCAGTTCGACGAACTCTCCGATCCGTGCCAAGAGACCGGCATCGGGCCCGATGCAGGCGGGATCCACACCCACCGCGATCATCGCCTCCCGCTGGCTCATGCCCTCGGCGTCGGTCAGGGCGAGTGCATGCTCCGCATCCAGCGCACCCGTGAGAAGACGGCTGCCGGCGCACGCCACTCCGAAGCGGCCGCCCTCCTCGTCGGAGAAGGCGACCACCGCGATGGGCCTGCGAGGGACCGCTCCGGCAGCTCGCAACCGGGCGACCGCGGCGAGGGCGCTGATGACACCGAGCGGTCCGTCGAAGGCACCGCCGCCGAGGACGGAGTCGAGGTGGCTGCCGGTGACGAATGCGCTGCCGCCGAGCTCCTTCCCCCACCACGCCCAGAGATTGCCGGCCGTGTCACGCTCGACACGCAGTCCCAGCGCCTCCGCCCGCACCGTGAACCAGGCGCGCAGTTCGAGCTCGGCCGGCGTCCATACGAGTCGACGATAGCCGCCGTCCGCATCACGCCCGATCGGTGCGAGCTCGGCCAGCGCGCGCGACGCCGAGTCGATCACGATGCGCCCGGCGTCATCGGCACCCGGATGGCCAGGCGGTCGGCCGTCCGACCCGCCAGCTCGTAGCCGGCGTCCGCGTGCCGCAGCACCCCGGAGGCGGGATCGTTCCACAGCAGACGTTCGAGCTTGCGGGCGGCGAGCTCCGTGCCGTCGGCGACGGCCACCTGCCCCGCGTGGACAGAGCGTCCGATGCCGACCCCGCCCCCGTGATGGATCGACACCCAGGTGGCGCCGGAAGACGTCGACAGGAGCGCGTTCAACAGCGGCCAGTCGGCGATGGCGTCGGAGCCGTCTCGCATCGCCTCGGTCTCGCGATAGGGCGAGGCCACCGAGCCCGCGTCGAGGTGGTCGCGGCCGAGCACGATCGGCGCCGACAGCTCGCCGCGCGCGACCATCTCGTTGAACCGCAGTGCGGCCAGGTGCCGTTCCCCCGCGCCGAGCCAGCAGATGCGCGCGGGCAATCCCTGGTAGCGCACCTTCTCGGCGGCCAGACGGATCCACCGCGCCAGCGTCTCGTTCTCGGGGAACAGGTCGAGGACGGCCTGATCGGTCTTCGCGATGTCGGCAGGGTCGCCGGACAGCGCCGCCCACCGGAACGGACCCTTGCCCTGGGCGAACAGGGGCCGGATGTAGGCGGGCACGAAGCCGGGGAAGTCGAACGCCCGCTCGTAGCCGGCGGTGCGCGCCTCGGTGCGGATGTTGTTGCCGTAGTCGAACACCTCGGCGCCGCGATCGAGGAACCCGACCATGGCCTCCACATGCGCACGCATGGAGGCCCGGGACCGTTCGACGAACCACTGCGGGTCCTGTGCGCGGACGCGTTCCCGGTCCTCGAACGCGACCTCGCGGGGAAGATACGCCAGCGGATCGTGGGCGCTCGTCTGGTCGGTGACGATGTCGATCGGCGCGGCGCGGCGCAGCAGCTCCGGGAAGACGTCGGCCGCGTTGCCGAGCACGCCGATCGACAGCGGCTCGCCCGCGTCGCGTGCGCGCACCGCCCGGGTCAGCGCATCGTCGAGGTCCCCGGCCTCGACGTCGAGATAGCCGTGCTCGATGCGCCTGATGATGCGCGAGGCGTCGACGTCGACGCAGATCGCCACACCCCCGTTCATCGTCACCGCCAGCGGCTGGGCGCCACCCATGCCGCCGAGCCCGGCGGTCAACGAGATCGTGCCGGCAAGCGTGCCCCCGAACCGCTTCGCGGCGATCGCCGCGAACGTCTCGTACGTGCCGCCGAGGATGCCCTGCGTACCGATGTAGATCCACGAGCCGGCAGTCATCTGCCCGTACATCGTGAGGCCCTGAGCCTCGAGCCGGCGGAACTCGTCCCAGTTCGCCCAGTCGCCGACGAGGTTCGAGTTGGCGATCAGCACCCGCGGCGCCCATTCGTGGGTGCGCAGCACGCCGACGGGCTTGCCCGACTGCACGAGCAGCGTCTCGTCGGCCTCGAGCTGGGTGAGGGCGTCGACGATCGCGTCGTAGGCCTCCCAGCTGCGGGCGGCACGCCCGGTGCCGCCGTAGACGATGAGCTGGTCGGGATGCTCGGCCACCTCCGGGTCGAGGTTGTTCATGAGCATGCGCAGCGCGGCCTCCTGCGGCCAGTCACGGGCGGTCAGCTCGGTGCCGCGCGCGGCGCGCACCGGACGGGGAACGGACATGGTCTCTCCTATCGGTCGGCGCTCAGCGCAGGTCGGCACCGGCCCTGCGGACGGCGGCGAGGACGGATCCGGAATGCACGGCCTGGACGGCCGTCTCGATCTCCGGAGCGAGGAAGCGGTCTGTGCCGGGATGTGCGATGCCCCCTTCCCGCAAGAGATCGATGACCGTTTGCGCGGCGACCGAGGGCCTCTGTGCGCGCAACTCGATGGCGCGCGCGGCGGCGAGCAGTTCCACGCCCAGCACACGGCCGAACCCGTCGATCGCACGGCGGAGCTTGCGCGCTGCGGCCCACCCCATCGAGACGTGGTCCTCCTGCATGGCGCTCGTGGGGATCGAGTCGACCGATGCCGGCACGGCCAGACGCTTGAGCTCCGACACGATCGCCGCCTGCGTGTACTGGGCGATCATCAGGCCCGAGTCGACGCCGGGATCGTCGGCCAGGAACGGCGGCAGTCCGTGCGAGCGCGCCGGGTCGAGCAGCCGGTCGGTGCGGCGCTCGCTCATAGAGGCGACATCGGCGACGGCGATCGCAAGGAAATCGAGCACATACCCCACAGGTGCGCCATGGAAGTTGCCGTTGGACTCGAGCCGGCCGTCGAGGGTCACGACGGGGTTGTCCACGGCGGAGGCGAGCTCGATCCCGGCGACGATCCCGGCGTGGTCCATCGTGCTGCGCAGCGCGCCGTGCACCTGCGGTGCGCACCGCACCGAGTAGGCGTCCTGCACGCGCGCGAACCCTCCCGCGCAACGCCGGGTCACGAGCGTCGAGCCGCGGAGCGCGAGCCGGATGTTCGCGGCGCTCGTTCCCTGACCCGGATGGGGGCGCAGTTCGTGCAGCTCAGCGGCGAACACCGTGTCGGTGCCGACCAGTCCCTCGATCGTCATCGCGGCGGCGAGGTCGGCGGTCACGGCCAGGACGTGCAGGTCGGCGAGGGCCATGACCAGCATCCCCAGCATCCCGTCGGTGCCGTTGATGAGGGCCAGGCCTTCCTTCTCCCGCAGGGTCATCGGCTCTATCCCCGTGGCGGCGAGAGCCTGCGCGGCGGGCATGCGGATGCCGGACGCATCCCGCACCTCGCCTTCGCCCATGACAGCGAGCGCGCAGTGGGCCAGCGGAGCAAGATCGCCCGAGCAGCCGAGGCTGCCGTACTCGCCGACGACGGGGGTGATCCCCGCGTTGAGCATCTCTGCATAGGACTCGGCGACCTCGGGCCGCACGCCCGTGCGACCCGTCGCCAGCGTCGACAGCCGCAGGAACATGAGCGCGCGGACGACATCGCGCTCCACCTCCGGTCCGGAGGACGCGGCGTGGCTGCGCACGAGCGACATCTGCAGCCGGGCGCGGCGCTCGGGCGGGATGCTCTGGGTCGCCAGCGCGCCGAATCCCGTCGAGACGCCGTAGTGCGGCACCATGTCGGCGGCGAGCTCGTCGATCAGGGCCCGACTGACCGCCATCGCGCGGCGCGCGGCGCCCGAGATCGCGACGGGCGCGTTCGCGCGCGCGACGGCGACCACGTCGTCCGGCGACGGCGCGCCGACATCGACGACGACGGACGGTGCGGCGGTGAGGGTATCGGCGGTCATGCCCCCATGTAAGCCGCCGGAGCGGTTCGACGAGAGCCCGGCCGAACAGATCGCGTCCAGTATCCTGGACATGCAACACGACCGACATCTGGCGCTCGACGGAGGGGACGGGCATGGCCGAGGTACCGGCGCCCGCCGCGGAGGGCGTACTCCGCATCCTGAGCCATCTCTCGCAGCAGCGCGGCCCGCTCCCCGCCGCCACGATCGCCACGACACTGGGCATCCCCCGCTCGCGCACGTATCAACTGCTGGGGATCCTCGAACGGTTCGGGTTCGTCGTCCACTTCCCCGCCGAGCGTCGCTGGGGCCTCGGCTACGCCGCCTCGGAGCTCGGCAGCGGCTTCACTCGGAGCACGCCGATCGCTTACCTCGGCGCGCCTCAGCTGGCACGGGTCGTGGCTCGGCTCGGGGAGACAGCGCATCTGACGGTGCTCGTGGGGGCGGAGGTCGTCTACCTCGTCGAGCACCGCGCGCCGCGACGACCCTCCCTGGTCACCGACGTGGGGGTGCGCCTACCGGGCCACCTCACCGCGAGCGGGCGGGCGATCCTCAGCCGCCTCCCCCGGCGCCAGGTCGTCGCGCTCTACCCCGATCGGTCGCATTTCGTGCCGCGCACCCCGGCGCCTCAGCCCCGCAGCCCCCGCGAGCTCGCCACCGTGCTCGCGGGCGTGCGCAGCCGGGGCTGGGCGGAGGAGGACGACGAGGTCACCGAGGGGTTCGCCTCCGTCGCGGTTCCGGTCCTGGATCACTCGGGCTGGCCGATCGCCGCGATCGCGGTGACCTTCCCCAGCGGCGCGGACGTGGATCGCGCGCAGGCGGCGACCGAGATCGGCCGCGCCGCCGCCGCGATCTCTCGGGCTCTGGGAGCAACCCGCGACGACGCGCCCTGACCGCGACAATGGTCGCGGGGCGGCGTCACCAGCTCGCGCGTGCCATCTCCACCAGCTCCGCGGTGTACGCGGACTGCGGCCGACCGATCACCGAGCGGGTGTCCCCGGACTCGACCACGGCACCGTCCTTGAGCACGGCGACCCGGTCCGCGATGCTCGCCGCGAGGGCGAGGTCGTGTGTAATGAAGACCAGCGCGAGCCCGCGCTCGGTACGCAGCCGCTGCAGCAGCTCGACCACTCCGGCCTGCACCGAGAGGTCGAGCGAGCTGGTCACCTCGTCGCAGATCATGACCTCGGGCTCGGCGACCAGCGCCCGGGCGATCGCGACCCGCTGGCGCTGGCCGCCGGAGAGACGATGGGGCAGGGCATCGAGGAACTCCGGGCCCAGTCCGACCTGGGCGAGCGCCGTCGCGGCTCGGCGCCGCGCCTCGGGCCGCCCGACACCGAGCAGTCGCCTGGCGGCGAGCGCGATCGTCGGGCCGACAGCGCGACGCGGGTTCAGCGCGCCCCAGGGGTTCTGGAAGACGTACTGCAGCCGGCGGCGTTCCTCGCGCCGACGGCGTGCGGCATCCCGTGCGAGCCGTCCGCCGTCGAGCAGCACCCGGCCGTCGTAGTCGGGATGCAGACCGGCGATCGCGCGCGCCATCGTCGTCTTCCCGCTCCCGGACTCCCCGACGACGGCCAGACAGCCGCCCGGTCGCAGCTCCAGCGAGAGCCCGTGGGTCACCTCGGACCGGCCGTATCGCGCCGAGAGCTCCTCGACGCTGAGCAGGGGGTCGCCGGCTGGGCTGAGGGGCGGATCTCCCGGTCTCGGCAGCGCGGCGATGAGCCGACGGGTGTATTCGTGACTCGGCGCATCGGCCACCGCTCGTGCCGGGCCCTGTTCGATGATGGCGCCGTCGTGCATCACGACGATCCGATCGGCGAGGGCGATGAGCAGCGGGAGATCGTGGCTGATCAGCACGACCGTGCTGCCGCGCTCGCGCGCGAGCCGTGCGATGAGCTCCGAGACCCTGCGCTTGGTGGCGACGTCGAGTCCTGTGGTCGGCTCGTCCATGACCACCACCGCCGGATCGAGCGCGAAGGCCATGGCGATCGCGACCCGCTGCTGCTGACCGCCGGAGAGCTGATGCGGATAGCGCCGGGTGAAGCCGTCGCCGGCGGGCAGGCCAACCTGCCTGAAGAGGTCGGCGCACCGGGCGGCGCGCGAACGACCGTCGCCCTCGCCGTGCGCGCGCATCACCTCGGCGAAGGCGGCGCCGATCGTCATGCCCGGGTTGAGCGCGCCGCCCGGGTCCTGTGGCACGTAGCTCAAGACCCGGCCCCGGAGCGAGCGGAGCCGGCCCGCAGCCGGAGGCCGCTCGGCGTCGATGGTCCGCTCCCCCGCGACGTCGACGACCCCCGCGCGAGCGACGAGACCTGGAGCCAGGTGTCCGAGCAGCGCGAGGCCGAGCGTCGTCTTGCCGCTGCCGGTCTCGCCGGCGACGCCGACGATCTGCCCCGCATCGAGCTCGAGCTCCACCCCGTGCAGGATCTCACTGCCGTCCTGGCCGACTCCGACCCGGAGGTCGTGCACCGCCACCGTGGTCATCGCGCCGTCCTCTCCGTGATCGCTCGCGCCAGCCCGTCGCGCAGCAGATTCATGCCGATCAGGAAGACCGCGATGGTCAGCACCGGGGCGAACACCGCCAGCGGCTGGATCGACACGCCGCCCTGGTTGTCGTGGATCATCGAGCCCCATTCGACGGAGGCGCCTCCGAAGCCGAGGTAGCTCAGCGAGGCCAGCGCGATGAAGGCCACAGAGAGTCGCACACCGAGCTCGACGAGGACCACACCGGCGATGTTGGGCAACACCTCGCCGATCATCAGCGGCAGGCCTACGACCCCGATCGCGCGTGCGGCCCGGTAGTAGTCCTGCGCGACGACCCTGCGGGTCGCCGCCTCGACGACCCGGGCGGTGTAGGTGACCTGGGCGAGCGCGACCGCGCCGATCAGCGACGCCGGCGTCGAGCCGAAGGCCGCGAGGACGACCAGCACGAGCAGGATCTGCGGGATCACCATGACGCTGTCGCTGCAGAAGCGCAGGATCTGCGCCGCGCGACCGCCGAGCACACCGATCAGGATTCCGAGCAGCACGCCCACCCCCACTCCCACCACGGCGGCGAGGATCCCCTCGAACAGGAACGCCTGGCCTCCCAGGAGCAGCCGGGTGAGAACGTCACGACCGAGCACGTCGGTGCCGAGGGGAAGGCCGCCGCTGGGCGACTGATAGGGGCTGCCGGCGAAGGCATCGGGGTCGCCTGTCGCCAACAGCGGTCCGACCAGCGCCAGCGCCGCGACGACGAGCGCCAGCACCGCGCCGAGCACCGCCCGCCAGTCGCGCCCCATGGCGCCGATCACCGACCCGCCGGATCGGCCGGTGCTACGGGCGGTCTGGGTCCGGATGCTCATGCGCGCCCCTCTCTGAGCCGCGGTTCGACGAGGTAGCCGATGAAGTCCGCCACGAGGAAGGTGACGAAGAGGACGAGTGCGATCCCCATCCCGATCACCTGCACCACGACGATGTCTCGGTTCGCCACCGCGGAGACCAGCGCAGAGCCGATCCCGGGGTACGCGAACACCGTCTCGACGGCGACCGCGCCGCCGATCAGGTAGTTGACGGTCACGCCGGCGACCTGCGCGGTTGGTCCGAGCACGTTCGGCAACGCGTGGCGGAAGAGCGTCCGGGACTCGCGCACGCCGCTCAGCCGCGCCCAGCGCACCGCATCCGAGGCGAGCTCGTCACGCACGAGGGTCTTGACCGACTCGGCCAGGTGCGGCAGGGCGATCAGCACCAGCGTGGCCACCGGCAGCACGAGGAGGTCGGCCTGCGCCCAGATGCTCTCCCGCGGATCGATCGGCGACGTCGGCGGGAGGACTCGCAGCGCTCCCCCGGCCAAGAGCAGGATGAGCAGGATGCCGACGATGAACTCGGGCAGCGCCAGGATCAGCTGCATCGTCGTGGAGATGACGGCGTCGATCGCTCCGCCGGGACGGCGTGCCGCGATCGTGCCCAGCACCATCCCGAGCGGGAGGACGATGAGGGCCGCGATCAGAAGCATCGTCGCCGAGTTCCCGATCCGGACCGCGAGGAGCTCGACGACCGGGGTCCCGGATGCGAGCGACGTGCCGAGGTCACCGGTCAGCAGACCTCCGATCCAATCGAGGTACTGAAGCAGGACGGGCCGGTCGAGGCCGAGCTCGGCACGGACCCGGGCGAGCTGGTCCTCGGTCGCGTTCTGCCCGAGCAGCTGGCGGGCGATGTCGCCGGGGAGGGCCTGGGTCGCGAAGAAGATGATGAGCGACACCATGAACAGCATCAGGATGCCGACGGCGAGACGCCGCAGGATCAGCCGCGTGAGCGCGCTGCGCGCCAGTGCTTTGTCAGACATGTTCTCCGTGGGACGGTTCAAGGGTCGAGTCCGGTCGCTCCCCGCCACAGGGCGGGGGCGACCGGACTCGGATCATTCTGCGATCGAAAGGGTCCAG
>JASGDW010000141.1:0-5838 GCA_047606965.1 Microbacterium sp. | reverse complement strand
GCGGGATCCACGCCGAGGGGGCCAGCAGGTCGGTGCGCGCGTCGTAGCCGGTGGCGGCGGAGCGTCCGAAGTCGGGCGAGATCGAGCGCAGCGCGCTCTCCGCGTCCTCCCCTGAGACGACGGCGTACCCGCTGCGGCGCGGCCCCGGCACCGCACCGCCGAAGCCGACGACGCTGGCCCACACCGGGAACAGCACAGCGGCGAGCGCGGTCATGCCGCCGCCGTACCCGAAGCGCTCGTTGATGCGGTGCGCCGCGGTCACGATCGCGACGTAGACGAAGACGGGACCGAAGATCGGGACCAGCCACAGCAGGAGCAGCCAGCCGCTGTGGTCGCCCAGGCGCAGGAGGAGGACGGCGTTGTAGACCGGGACCCACGCCTTCCAGCCGGATACGTCGAGCTTGGCGAACACGCGCGCGAGCGCCAGCGCGGTCCACACGTAGACGAGGACCGCGGGCAGTAGCCCGGCCAGCAGGATCGGGGCGAGCGCGCCGGAACCGGACGCCGCCGCGGCGAGGAGATGGAACTGCATGGGGAGGGCCTCAGGGTCGGGGACCGTCGAGGTCCCGGGGGTCGAAGGGCGCGTCGAGGGATCGCGCCAGCTCGTCCAGCATGGCGGCGATCTGCGGTTCGACGTACTGCGTGATCGCGGCTTGGATGCGCAGTCGATGGTGCAGGAGGATCGCGCAGACCTCCCGGCCGATCATATTCGCATAGTCGTCAGCCAGCCCGACCTCCTGCCGCAGCGCGGCCTTCGCCTCGTCGCTCAGCGGCGGCAGGGCGGGCACGTCGGCGTCGGCCTGCTCGGCGAGCCCGGCGATCGTGAACAGGAACGGCGCGTCCGGGGTCGGATCGGGGTCCAGCGGCAGCCCTTCGAACTCCGGGTCGAGGTTCTCGCCGGGCCGGTAGCTGCGCGCGCGGTTGCGTGCCGCCTGCTGGTCGAGCTCGGCCTGCAGCAACGGCAGGTTGCGTGAGGTGTACTCGGCGACCGCATGGTCGACGATCGCCTTCAGCCGGGTGGACAGCCCGTGCTGCACGCCGTGCGGCACGTCCGAGCCGACGCCGGCCGCGGACAGGATCGGCGAGCCGAAGCAGCGGCGGCAGGGGGCGACCCGGCCGCGGTGGGTCGCCGGCTCCCACCGCGGCAGCCAGCGCAGCCAGGCGTCCACCGCCTGGCTCACCTGGGTCTCGAGCGATCGCTCCACGATCCCACGGTACTGGTCGACGCTGGGATCCCCCGGGATTCCGAGGCCTCAGTCGCCCCCGCGCTCCCACGGCCACCGCGGCCGGGCGGCGTGCGTGCGCACCAGCGCGATGCCCGACCACCCGGCCAGGAGCGCCGCCGCCGCGACGACCGCGCCCGGCCACCCGATCGCGAGACGGCCGGCCACCGCGAGACCGACGCCCACGTCCGCGGCCTGGCTCGTCGCCGCCAGGGCGGTGACCAGGACATAGGCGACGTAGGTCGCCGCGATCACGAACACGGCCGAGCCGAACGCCGGGCGACGCACCCTGACGACCCGCCAGAGGACGCCGGCGAACGCGGCGGCGGCGGCCAGCACGCCGATCACGCCCGGCGACTGCCCGATCCCGGGCGCCGAGATCACCTCGGAGTCGGTGGCGAGACCGGCCAGCCCCAGGCCCGCGATCACGAGGGCCAGGTAGCCGACCAGGCAGAACGCCACGGCCACCGCGGGCCGCACCGGCCGGTTCCCGCTCACTGCTGGTACAGCTGCGGGCCCGCCTCGAGCGTGCGCTCGTACTCGGCCTGGGCCGCCTCGTTGAGCGCTGTCACCTTGCGCCCGCGCGCGGCGACCCAGGCGCCGAACCAGATCGTGACCTCCCGCGCCACGACGAAGGCGACGATCGCGAACGGGGCGAACAGACTGTCGGCCAGCAGGCTGCGGCCCTCGCTCGCCGTCAGCTGCCAGAACGGCGCCTCGAACAGCGCGCCGAGGATGTAGCCGCCGTAGGCGACGCCGGCGACGAACAGGCCCCAGATCACCCAGTGACCCCACCGCGCGCGGTTGAGGATCGCGCCAAGGAACCAGAAGCCGATGAAGAACGCGACCACAGGCACCCAGAACGTCCAGGAGGCAGCCAGCGCCGTCGCGAAACCCACCGCCTGCGCGCTGTCGACCGAGCCGAGCAGGAACGCGGCGCCGAACTGGATGCCGAAGGTGATCGCGCCGAAGGTCAGGGCCGCGAGCAGGCCGATCCCCCCCGCGGCGCCGCGGTTGCCACGGGGTCGGGGGGCCTCGGGCGCCTGCACGAAGATCGGGGCGGCGACGGTGGCCGCGACGAAGGTGTCGGCCGGGGCGGCGACCGGCTCCGACGCTGCGGGCGCGGTCTCGTAGGGGCGGTCGTACCAGGCGACCGTCTCGGCGACGGCGGGCTCCTCGGACACCGCCGGGGTCTCGGCGGGCTCGGCGGTCACGGGCTCCGCCACGACCGGCTCCGCCACGGCTTCCTCGGCCACAGGCTCCGCGACGGGCTCTTCCGCCGCCGGCTCCACGACGGCGGGCTCCTCGGTCACGGGCTCCGCGACGGGCTCCTCGGCGACGGGCTCGGCCACGACGGACTCCGCCACGGGCTGCTCCGCAGCAGCCTCGGCCACGACAGGCTCGGCCACCGGCTCGGCGGGGGTCGGGGCGGCGACCGCGTCACGGCCGGCGGCCTCGGCGTCCTCGAGCCCCTCGTTCGCGCGCGCGACGGCCTCATCGAGCGAGGCGTCCTCGTCGAGCGAGGCGTCCTCGGGGGTCGTGTTCGGGTCACTCATCGCAATCCGCTCCTCATGCGGGACACTCGCCCGCGAGGCCGAGGGTATCGGGCGCACGCTCCCCGGCCGCGCAGGCGCGCAGCCGTCGCGGCGATTCGCACGCTCCCGCTACCGTGAGACGCATGTCCCGCCGACTCGCCGCCGCCGTGCTCGTGCCGCTGGTCGCGCTGCTCGCCGCCTGCGCGCCCGAGCCGGAGGCGACGACCACCGCATCCGCCACGTCCTCGACGACCACGAGCGCGACCGCGACGCCGACCCCGACGAGCACCGCAACGGCGATCCCGGCCGACTGCACCGCGATCGTGTCGCAGACGATCCTCGCCGAGCTCGCGGACGTGCCGCTGAACGACTCTTCCTACGGCTCGAGCGTGGGGGTGCAGTCGGACGGCTCCCTCGTGTGCCTCTGGCGCGACCCCGACGACGACGCGACGTACCTGCAGACGACCGTCTCGCAGATGAGCAGCGGGCCGGCCCTGGACATGCTCAACGAGCTCGTCGACGACGAGGGCTTCACCTGCTACACGCCCTCGGGCGGCACCCGCTGCGAGAAGACCTGGACCGACGCGACCTCCGCGGTCACCGACGGCCGGACGCTCTTCTACCGCGACGGCATCATGATCGACACGAGCTACTCGAACCTCGCCCCCTCGGGCTACACCGACAGCATCGTGGCGTCCCTGTTCGGGTGAGCCGCTACCACAGCTGGGCCGCCATGCCGGCGGCGTAGTCGGCCGGCTGCCAGCCCTCGAACGTGGTGCTCACCCAGACGCCGTCGCGGACCACGTCCTCCTCGACCACGTCGTCGTCGGTGCGCGTGCAGTCGACGCCGCCCAGCGAGGACGCGCACGAGAAACCGTCGGCGACGAGGGCCGTCCGGGCGACGGATGCCGCATCCGCGGCGACGTCGGACACCGTCGTGGTGATGCGGCCCGCCTCGGAGCCGTCGAAGACGCAGGTCACGCGCACCTCCGGGGTCAGGGCGGCGACCAGGTCCGCGGCGGTCGTGGCCGGCGCGGCCGTCGACTCCGCCGGGTCGCCGGCGCCCGCGGTCAGCTCCGACCAGAGCGCGTCGGAGTAGAGCGCACGGCACCCGGTCGTCGTGGTGCCGACGGCGGTCGCCGTCGGCTGCGGGGAGGCGGTCGCCGGATGCGCGGCCCGCAGCGTGTCGCCGACCATCGCGATCGCGCCGGGGATGCCGGGCACCGCGAGATAGAGCAGCGCGCCGATCACGCCGAGGCAGGCGATGCCGCCGAGCCAGGCCATGAAGCTGTTGCGTCCGCCGGTGCGCGCCATGATCCCCTCCGCCCTCACGGTACGTCGGCGCCGCGCGCCACCCCGGCAGCGGCACGCACGCGGACCTCAGGCGGCCGGTCGCAGCGAGGCGACGAACTCGAGCTTGTCGAGCACCGGGTCGGGGATGACGAACGGGTACAGGTCGTCGGTGCCCATCGACCGGTTGATCATGTTCAGCGCGATCGACAGCGGCATCCACACCCCGGTCACGAGGTCGCGGAACACGGAGAACGCGTCGATGCCGCCGACGGCGGTCAGCCCGTAGGCGCCGGCCGTCTCGATCGTGTCGCAGATGTGCAGGTAGTGCGCCCACGTCTCGGCGAAGTCCTCGTAGGGGTGCATCGTCGCGTAGGTGGAGATGAAGGACGCCGGCCAGTCCGCCGGCGCGCCCTGGTCGTAGTGCCGGTCGATGGCCGCCTGGTAGTCGGCGCTCTCGTCGCCGAACAGGCGCCGCGCCGCCTCGATCCGGTCGGTGCCCTCCACGAGCAGCCACTCGTAGTAGTGGCCGACCTCGTGACGGAAGTGGCCCAGCATGGTGCGGTAGGGCTCGTCGAGCTGCTCCTGCACCTTCACGCGGTACGCGTCGTCGCCCTCGGCCAGGTCGATCGTCACCACGCCGGCGTCGTGTCCGATCACGACGTCCTCGGCGGTGCTGGACAGCAGGTCGAAGCACAGGCCGCTCTCCGGCTCCTCGTCCTTGCCCACGACCGGGAAGCCGAGCCGGTCGAGCTCGGCGATGAGCCACCGTTTGGCCCGCTCGGCGACCGGGAACAGCTCGATGCCCGCCGCGTCCGCGTCGTTCGGGCGGGTGCGGGTGAGGTCGCACGCCGCGCACTGGCCGCCCTCGAACGGGGCCAGCCAGGTGCATCCCGACAGGTTGAGGTTGCGGCACACGTGCCAGACGAGGCCGGTGGCGTCGACGTAGCGGGCGTCCGCGTCCACCGGCACGATCGCCGCCTCGTCGCGGGAGTAGCCGAGGCTCGTGCCGCACGACACGCAGACGGAGTTCTCGAAGTACAGGGCGTTGCCGCACACGCGGCACTGGAAGGCCTTCACCCCGCGAGCATGTCACACCCGGGCCGGCCGCGTCCCAGGGTCGCGCTCAGGCGGGGGCGTACGACTCCAGCGGGGCGACGTCGACCGAGACGCGCAGCGTGGAGCGCTTCGCCTCGGTGTAGATGACGCCCTTGACGGGTGTGACGTCGCCGTAGTCGCGGCCCCAGGCGACCGTGACGTGACGGTCGGCGACCCACTGGTCGTTCGTCGGGTCGAAGGCGAGCCACTGATCGGACGCCGGCAGCCACACCGCCACCCAGGCGTGCGAGGCGTCCGCGCCCACCATCCGCTCCCTGCCCGGCGGCGGCGTGGTCGCCAGGTACCCGCTCACGTAGCGGGCGGCGACGCCGTGGCCGCGCAGGCAGGCGAGGGCGAGGTGGGCGAAGTCCTGGCACACGCCGGCGCGCTTGGCGAGCACCTCCGGCACGGTGCTGGTGACGGTCGTCGCGGTGCTGTCGTAGTCGAAGTCGGCCTTGATGCGGTGCATCAGGTCGGTCACCGCCTCGCCGATGGGGCGCCCGGGCAGCAGGGAGGCGGCGGCGTAGTCGGTAGCGCCCGGCACCTGCTGCGCCTTCGGCGAGGCGAGCGCGAACTCGGCGGCCGACCACGCGCCGCGCGTGTCGGGGTGCGCGAGCGGACGCGCGCTCTCCCACGGCTCGGCCAGCGCTCCGGGGTCGTAGGCCGGTGGGACGACCTCGACCTCGGTGGAG
>JASGDW010000140.1:0-9437 GCA_047606965.1 Microbacterium sp. | reverse complement strand
TCGGCGCTTCTTTCGTGTGCGTGCCCCGCCGCAGGGAGCGCGGTGCGGCGCAGAAGTGTTTCGTGGTGGGAACAGGTAGTGAAGTGGAGGATTGTGGAGTAGCGTGGAGCCACCTCGCGCGGGCCGGACGAAGGAGGGGGTGATGCTCGGATGCTGCTGGGCACCCACACCCCGAAGCTCGACGACAAGGGCCGGGTCATCCTGCCCGCCAAGTTCCGCGACGACCTGGGCGAGGGCATCGTGATCACGCGCGGTCAGGAGCGGTGCCTGTACGTGTTCAGCACGGCGGAGTTCGAACGGGTGCACGAACGCATCCGCGAGGCACCGCTGAGCAACAAACAGGCCCGCGACTTCCTGCGCATGTTCCTCTCCGGCGCGAGCGCGGAGAAGCCCGACGGGCAGAACCGTGTCGTGATCCCGCCGGCGCTGCGCGCGTATGCCGGGCTGGAGCGCGAGCTCGTGGTCACCGGCGTCGGCGCCCATGCCGAGATCTGGAACGCCGAGGCGTGGGCGGCCTACGCCGACAGCAACGAGGAGACGTACTCGGAGATGGAGCAGGAGGTGATCCCGGGCCTGTTCTGAGCCCCCGGTTGCGATCTCCCGCCGCTTCCGCCCTGACGCACTTCCCCGGCGCCAGGTAGGCAGCGGAGGGGGATCGGAGCCTGGGGAGGCGCCCTTCGCATCATGGAGCTCCGCGACATCCACACCCCGGTCCTGCTCGAGCGCTGCGTCGAGCTGCTCACGCCCGCGCTCGCACGCGACGGCGCCGTGTTCGTCGACGCCACACTCGGGATGGGCGGCCACACCGAGGCCCTGCTCGAGCGCTTCCCGGGCCTGCGCGTCGTGGGCCTGGACCGCGACACCTCCGCCCTGGGAATCGCCCGCGAGCGTCTGGGCACCCGCGCCGATCGCGTCACGTTCGTCCACACCGTGTACGACGGCATCGCCTCAGCCCTGGCCGCTGCCGGCATCGCACGCATCGACGGCGTGCTGTTCGACCTCGGGGTGTCCTCGCTGCAGCTCGACGCGGCCGAGCGCGGCTTCGCCTACGCGAAGGACGCGCCGCTGGACATGCGGATGGATCAGACCACGGGCCCGACCGCCGCCGACGTCGTCGCGACCTACGGCGAGGGCGACCTGCGGCGCATCTTCGAGCGCTACGGCGAGGAGAAGCTGGCGGCCCGGTACGCGCGGGCGATCATCGCCGCCCGGGCGCAGGAGCCGATCCTGCGCTCGGCGCAGCTCGTGCAGATCCTGGACGCCGCCACCCCCGCCGCCCTCTCGCACGCCGGGCATCCCGCCAAGCGCGTGTTCCAGGCGCTGCGCATCGAGGTCAACGGCGAGCTGCGGGCGCTGGAGGCGGCCCTGCCGGCCGCGATGGACGCTCTCGCGGTGGGCGGTCGGATCGTGGTGATGAGCTATCAGTCGCTCGAGGACCGCTTCGTCAAGCGCCTGTTCGCCGCGGCGTCCGCCTCGACCGCCCCGGCCGCGCTGCCGGTGGAGCTGCCCGAGCACGCGCCTCGCTTCCGGCTGCTCGTCAAGGGCGCCGAGCTCGCCTCCGATCAGGAGCGCGCCCGCAATCCGCGCGCCGCCCCGGTGCGGTTGCGCGCCGCCGAACGCGTGCGGGCGGCCGCATGAGCACCGTCACGACCGCGGCCACCCGGCCGCTGCGGGCAGACGAGGCGGGGGCCGAGCTCCCGCAGCGCACCCTGCGGCCGCTCGGCAAGCCGGCCCGTCGCCGCCCGAAGCTCGCCTACGGGATCTTCGCCGTCACCGGGGCGCTGGCCATCGCCGCCGCCCAGATGCTGCTGTCCGTCCTGTCGACGCAGAGCTCGTTCCAGATCGCCGAGCTGACGAGCCAGCAACAGCAGCTGACCTGGCAGAAGCAGATCCTGTACGACGAGGTGGCCGGTCTCAGCTCCCCGCAGTACCTCGCCGCCAACGCCGCCGCGCTGGGCATGGTGATCGACGAGGCGCCGAGCTACCTGCGGCTCAGCGACGGCGCGATCCTCGGCACCTCGCAGGCCGCGGCCGACGCCTCCTCGGTCGACGCGCTCGACCGGGGCCTGGTCGCCAACAGCCTGGTCACGGACACGCCGCTGGTCACCGACCCCGACGCCACCATCGCGGGGGTGCAGTCGACGAGCACGGACACCACCACGGACACCACGACGGAAACCACGACACCCCCGGCGCTGACCGAGGGGCTTCCCACCCCGGACACACACTGAAGACATGACGACCAGAAGCAACCGGACTCCGCGCCGCCGCACGGTCGTCGCCCTGGGCATCGTGCTGATCGTCATCGTCGCCTTCAGCGTGCGCCTGGTCGACATCCAGGTGGTCAACGCGCAGGAGTACGTCTCGCAGTCGCTGTCGATGGGCATCGGCGTCACGCGCACGGTCGAGGGGGAGCGCGGCGAGATCGTGGACGACGACGGCACGGTGCTCGCCGGCAGCGTGCTGCTGTACGACGCGCAGCTCGACCCGTCCCGCGTCGGTTCCGTGGAGCGCACCGGCGACGACGGCGAGACGGTCGAGGTCGACTGGCCCACGATCGCCGGCGAGATCGGGGCGATCACGGGCCAGAGCGCGGAAGACGTGGAGAAGATCGTCTCGGACGCCCTCGCGGCCGATCCGGACTCGCAGTACGCGCAGCTCGCGACCGGTCTGTCGACCGAGCAGTACCGGGCCCTGGCCGATCTGAACCTGCCGTTCCTGGCGATATACTCCAACCCCTCGCGCACCTATCCCGACGGCGCCGTCGCCGGCAACCTCATCGGCTTCGTCGGCTCCGACGACACGCCGCTGGAGGGACTGGAGGAGTCGGAGGACGAGTGCCTCGCCGCCACCGACGGCTCGGTCACCTACGAGCAGGGTGTCGACGGCAACATCATCCCCGGCACGGAGGTCGACACCCCCGCCGTCGACGGCGGCACCGTGACCCTCACGATCGACGGCGACCTGCAGTGGTACATGCAGCAGCTCATCTCCGAGCAGGTGCAGGACCTCGGAGCGCAGCACGGTCAGATCATGGTGGTCGACGTGAAGACGGGCGAGATCAAGGCGGCCGCCGAGTACCCGTCCGTCGACCCCAACGACATCGACGCGACGGCGTCCGAGGACCGCTCGAGCCGCATCTTCCGCGACACCTTCGAACCCGGCTCGACCTTCAAAGCGCTCACCGCGGCCACGCTGATCGACACGGGGGTCGCCGATCCGCTGTCCACGGTCACGGTGACCAGCGACGAGACGTTCGCGAGCGGGGCGCGGGTGACGGATGCGGAGAGCCACGGCGCCACGAACTACACGCTCGCCGGCGTGCTCATCGACTCGTCCAACGTCGGCATCGCGACCTTCTCGCAGCTGCTGGACTCGCAGACCCGGTACGACTACCTGCAGGCCTTCGGCATCGGCCAGGGAAGCGCGGTGGACTTCCCCGGCGAGGCATCGGGCGACCTGAAGACCGTCGACGAGTGGGATGCGCAGACGACGCTGAACATCTCCTTCGGCCAGGGCGTGTCCACCACGCTGCCCGAGCTGGTCGGCGCCTACCAGGCGATCGCGAACGACGGCACGAAGGTGCCGCTCTCGCTCGTGAGCAGCTGCACCCTCGCCGACGGCACCGTGATCGAGAACGACGCCGCGGACGCCACCACCCAGGTCATCAGCGCCGACACCGCGACCCAGGTGCAGGAGATGCTCGAGAACGTTCTGCTGCAGGGCTCGCTGGCCAAATCGGTCGCCATCAGCGGCTACCGGATCGCCGGCAAGACCGGCACCGGCGAGATCGCGGAGAACGGCACCTACAAGGATGGCGTCTACTGGACGACCCTCATCGGCTTCGCTCCCGCCGACGATCCGCAGTACATCGTCGCGGTGACCCTCGACCAGCCGACTGCGATAACCTCGTCTGCGGCCAACGCCTCCGCGTTCCAGCAGGCCATGACGCAGGTGCTGAAGACCTACCGCGTGATGCCCTCGACAACCGATCCCCTCCTGCTGCCGAAGACGGGCTGAGGCGCGGCCGCCCCCCGACATGATCGAACTCCCTCTCTCCCGCATCGCCGCCGTGCTCGGCGGCCGCCTGCAGCTCGCTGCCGGCGACACCGGTGACACGCTCGTCGGCGGCGTCGTCGACACCGACTCCCGGCTCGTCGGAACCGGGGACGTCTTCGTCGCCAAGCCCGGCGCCGCCACCGACGGCCACCTGTTCGTGCCGGCGGCCGCTGCCGCCGGCGCCGCGCTGGCGGTCGTCGAGCGCCCGGTCGACGCGCCCATCAGCCAGATCGTGGTCCCCGACGTCGTGACGGCGCTGGCCGACCTGGCCCGCGAGGTGGTCGCCGCGGTGCGGGCCCGCGGCCGGCTGCGCGTGGTCGGCATCACCGGGTCGAACGGCAAGACCACGACGAAGAACCTGCTGGCCCGCATCCTGCAGGGCGACGGGGAGACCGTCGCACCCCGCGCCTCGTTCAACAACGAGGTCGGCGCGCCGTTGACGATGCTGCGCATCGGCTGGGACACGCGGTACCTGGTGAGCGAGTTCGGTGCCAGCGGCGCCGGCGAGATCGCCCGGCTCGCGGGCCTGGTCGCCCCCGACATCGGCATCGTCCTCATGGTGGGGATGGCCCACGCCGGCGGCTTCGGCGGAATCGAGGCGACGTCCCGTGCGAAGGCGGAGCTCGTCCAGGCGGTGCGGCCGGGGGGATTGGCCGTCCTCAACCTCGACGACCCGCGCGTGCGCGCAATGGCCGCGATCGCCGAGGATCGCGGCGTCGCGGTGCGCTGGTTCGGCCGTGACGGCCAGGCCGACGTGCGAGCAGAGGACGTCGAGGTGGACGCCGACGGCACCCGCTTCACGATCCACGGGTCCGGTCTCGCCCTCCCGGTCAGGCTTCGCGTCCTCGGCGCCCACCACGTCATGAACGCCCTCGCCGCGGTCGCGGCGGCGACGGCGCTCGGCGTGGGCATCGCGGACTGCGTCGCGCGGCTGGAGACCGTCGAGCTCGCCGAGCGGTGGCGGATGCAGCCGCTGGGCTCCGAACGCGTGCGCATCATCAACGACGCCTACAACGCCAGCCCCGACTCGATGGCCGCGGCCCTGCGCACCCTGGCGCAGATCGTCGAGCCGGGGCAGCGCGCCGTCGCGGTGCTGGGCGCCATGAGCGAGCTCGGCGAGCACGCCGGAGAGGAGCACGATCGCATCGGGGAGCTCGCCGTCCGGTTGCGGATCGGGCGCATCGTCGTGGTCGGCGCCGAGGCGCGGCGTCTGTTCCTCGCCGCGATCGCGGAAGGATCCTGGAGCGACGAGGCGGTGTTCTTCGCCACCGCCGACGAGGCGTACGACTACCTGAAGACGGAGCTGCGCGACGGCGACCGCGTGCTCGTGAAGTCGTCGAACTCGGCGGGTCTCCGCTTCCTGGGCGACCGTCTGGGAGAATCGTTCTCGTGAGATCCCTCTTGACCGCGGCGGCGATCTCGCTGGCATTCACGCTGTTCCTGACACCGGTGTTCCTGCGGCTGTTCCGCCGGTGGGGATGGGGCCAGGTCATTCGCACGCCGGAGGACGTCCACAACCCCAGCCACGGCGCGAAGCGCGGCACGCCCACGATGGGGGGCACGATCTTCATCGCCGGCTCCCTGGTCGGCTACTTCATCGGCACCTACGCCGGCAGCAACCCGCCGACGCTGTCGGGGCTGCTGGTGATCTGGATGATGGTCGGCTTCGGGGTCGTCGGCTTCATCGACGACTTCATGAAGGTGCGGCGGCAGAACAGCCTCGGCCTGTCCGGGTGGCGCAAGATCGCGGGACAGATCGTCGTCGTCGTCACGTTCGGCATCCTGGCGCTGAACTTCCCGAACGAGTGGAACCAGACCGCGGCCAGCGCCTACGTCTCGTTGTTCCGCGACATCCCGGTGCTGTCGTTCATGGCCCTCGGCGCGGTGGTCGGGTGGATCCTCTACCTCGTCTGGATCTCGCTCATCGGGGTGGCGGCGTCCAACTCTGTCAACGTCGCCGACGGACTCGACGGCCTGGCGGCCGGCTCCGCCATCTTCGTCACGAGCGCGCTCGCGTTGATCTCCTTCTGGCAGTTCAAGCAGACGTGCAACATGGAGCCGTTCACGGCCGGTGTGGAGGAGTCGTGCTACTACGCGCGCGATCCCTTCGATCTGGCCATCGTGGCCGCGTCTTTCATCGGCGCGCTCGTCGGATTCCTCTGGTGGAACGCGCCGAAGGCGCAGGTGTTCATGGGAGACGTCGGCTCCATGGCCATCGGCGGGGTGATCGCCGCGCTCGCGATCCTCACCCGCACCGAGATCCTGCTGGCCGTCATCGCCGGCGTGTACGTCGTGGCATCCGGATCGGTCATCCTGCAACGCCTGTACTTCAAGCTCAGCCGTGGGAAGCGGCTGTTCCTCATGAGCCCGCTGCATCACCACCTCGAGATGCGGGGCTGGCCCGAGATCACCATCGTCGTGCGGATGTGGATCATCGCGGGCCTGCTCGCGCTCACCGGCGTGGGCCTGTTCTACGTCGAATGGCTCGTGCGCACATGAGCGCGCGCCTCGACCGGTTGACGAGCTGGCACGCCGACTGGTCCGGGCTGCGCGTGGTCGTGCTGGGGCTGGGCGTCACCGGCTTCTCTGCCGCCGACACCCTCGCCGAGCTCCGCGCCGACGTGCTCGTGGTCGCGGAGGCGGCGGACCCGGAGTACGCGAGGCTGCTGCCGGTGATCGGCGCGGCGCTGTGCACCGGGCCACTGACGCAGGTGCCGGCCGAGCTGCTCGCCCACGCGCCCGAGCTCATCGTCGCCTCGCCGGGGTTCTCGCCCTCCCACCCCGTGATCGCGTGGGCGCTCGCGGCGGGGGTGCCGCTGTGGGGCGATGTCGAGCTGGGCTGGCGGGTGCGCGACAAGGTGCTGCGCTCCGACGGCGCGCCCGCCGAATGGATCCTCATCACGGGCACGAACGGCAAGACCACGACGACGCAGCTGACGGCGGCCATGCTCCGCGCCGCCGGGCTGCGGGCGGCGCCCTGCGGCAACATCGGCGTGCCGGTGCTGGACGCGATCCGCGATCCGGGCGGGTTCGACGCCCTCGTGGTCGAGCTCTCCAGCCATCAGCTCTGGTACCTGTCGCTGCAGAGCGGTCCCGAGCCGCTCTCGCCGCTGGCATCGGTGTGTCTGAACGTGGCCGAGGACCACCTCGAATGGCACGGCTCGCTCGCGGACTACCAGGACGCCAAGGCGCACGTGTACGACAACACCCGCATCGCCTGCGTCTACAACAAGGCCGACGCCCTCACTCGCCGGATGGTGGAGGACGCGGACGTCGTCGAGGGCGCTCGCGCGATCGGGTTCGGCCTCGGCGTCCCGGGCCCGAGCGAGATCGGCGTCGTCGAGGGGATCCTCGTCGATCGCGCCTTCCTCGTCGATCGCGCCACCTCGGCCCTCGAGATCACGACCGTCGCCGAGCTCGCCGAGGCGGGGCTGACGGCGCCGCACGTCGTCTCGAACATCCTCGCGGCGACCGCCCTCGCGCGAGCCGCGGGCGCGAGCCCGGCCGCGATCCGGGAGGCGCTGCGCGGCTTCCGGCTCGACGCGCATCGCATAGAGGTCGTCGCCCGCGCCGGCGGCGTCACCTGGGTCGACGACTCGAAGGCGACCAACCCGCACGCCGCGGCCTCGTCGCTGTCGGCCTTCCCCGGCGCCATCTGGATCGTCGGCGGCCTGTTGAAGGGGGTCGACGTCTCCGGCCTCGTCGCCGACCGGGGCCCGGCGGCCAAGGCGGCGATCGTCATCGGCGTCGAGCGGGAGCCGATCACCTCGGCGTTCGCGCGACACGCGCCGCAGGTGCCCGTGTACGAGGTCGACCACGCCGAGACTGAAGACGTCATGGCACGGGTCGTGGAGCTCGCACGGCGGATCGCCGGTGACGGGGACGTGGTGCTGCTCGCCCCCGCCGCCGCGTCCTTCGACCAGTTCTCCTCCTACGCCGACCGCGGCCGGGCCTTCGCCCGGGCCGTGCGCGACGAGATCGAGAGGGATGCCCGTGGCGGACACGACGCAGACGGCCCCCCCGAGCATCGCTGACGAGCGGCGTCGGGGTCTGGCGGCCCGCGTCTCCCTCGGACGGGTGTTCGCGCCGGTGCCCAGCGAGTTCCTGCTGATCGCCTCGACCGCGTTGCTGCTGACCGGTTTCGGGCTGGTCATGATCCTCTCCGCCACCTCCGCCACCTCCGACGGCAACCCCTACGAGGCGGTGATCAAGCAGGGCGTGTTCGCGGTCATCGGCATCCCGCTGATGTTCCTGGCCTCGCGCATGCCGCTCTCGTTCTGGAAGCGCATCGCGTGGCCGGCGCTGATCGTGGCGGTGCTCTTCCAGCTGCTCGTGTTCACGTCGCTGGGCATCACCAACGACGGCAACCGCAACTGGATCAACATCGCCGGGCTGCAGGCCCAGCCCGCCGAGTTCCTCAAGCTGACGCTCGCGCTGTGGCTCGGCCTCGTCCTGTTCCGCAAGCGCGCCCTGCTCACCGGCTGGAAGCACGTCTACATCCCTGCGGTGCCGGTGGCGGGGCTGGTGATGCTGACGGTGATGGCCGGCGGGGACCTCGGCACCGTGATGATCCTGGTGCTTGTGCTGCTGGGGGCGCTGTTCTTCTCGGGCGCGAAGCTGCGTGTCTTCGTCCCGCCGCTGCTGCTGGGCGTCGGTGCGGTCGCGGTGCTCGCCGTCACGAGCCCCGACCGGATGCGGCGCATCATGAGCTTCCTCAACCCGGACTGCCTCGCCGACTACTACGGCGACTGCTATCAGCCGCTGCACGGCATCTGGGGGCTCGCCGCCGGCGGCCTGTTCGGGCTGGGGCTGGGCAACTCGAAGGAGAAGTACAGCTGGCTGCCCGCCGCCGCCAACGACTACATCTTCGCGATCGTCGGCGAGGAGCTGGGTCTGGTCGGCTGCGTCGTCGTGCTGCTGCTGTTCACGCTGTTCGCCGTGGGCGCCTTCCACGTCATCCGCAAGACCGACGAGCTGTTCGTCCGCATCGTGGCCGGCGCCATCACGATCTGGATCGTCGGACAGGCGCTCGTCAACATCGGTGTCGTGCTGCGGCTGTTCCCGGTTCTGGGGGTCCCGCTGCCGTTCATGTCGCAGGGTGGCACCTCGCTCATGTCGGTGCTGCTGGCCTCCGGGGTCATGCTCTCCTTCGCGCGCACGCTGCCGCGGCGCGATCGGGTGCCTCCTGCGCACGAGTAGGGTCGACGGGTGACGACGTACCTGCTGGCAGGCGGCGGGACCGCCGGCCATGTCAACCCGCTGCTGGCCGTCGCCGACGCGCTGCGCGCCCGCGACCAGCAAGCGGACGTGCTCGTGCTCGGCACGCGCGAGGGCCTCGAGGCCCGGCTCGTCCCGGACCGCGGCTACGAGCTGCTGTT
>JASGDW010000139.1:0-5631 GCA_047606965.1 Microbacterium sp. | reverse complement strand
GGGTCGACGACTTCGCCGCCGGGCTGGACGCGGCGCTCGCCGCCGCTGAGCGCGTCCGCGGTGTCGTCGAGGCCCGGCCCGCCGTGAACGACCCGGGGACGCCCGGTCCGCGCCCGGCCGACGCCGGGATGGAACTGTGCCAGGTCACTCTGCGCTATGCCGACGGGGACGCCCCGGCGGTGGAGACGCTCACGGCCTGCTTCGAGACCGGGACCTGGAGCTACGTCGTGGGAGCGTCGGGCAGCGGGAAGTCCACACTCGCCGTCCAACTTGTACGCGGCCGCGACCCCGAGGCCGGAACGATCCGCCTGGGCGGGGCCGAGCTGCCCGGCATGCCGCTGGACGAGCTGCGCGGCCGCGTGGGACTCGTGTCGCAGCGGCCGACCCTGCTCAGCGGCACCATCGCCGACAACCTCCGACTCGCCGTCCCCGACGCCGACGACGACCGGCTCCGCCAGGTGCTGGTCACCACGGCGCTCGAGGACTGGGTCGACGGCTTGCCGCAGGGCCCGGCGACGCAGGTGCGTGAGCGCGGCGCGTCCGTCTCGGGCGGGCAGCTGCGGCGCCTCGCCCTGGCCCGGGCGCTGCTCGCAGAGCCCGAGGTGCTCGTACTCGACGAGGCGCTCAGCGAGCTCGATGCCGAGACCGCCGCCCTCGTGCGGAGTCGACTGCGCGACCAGCGCCCCGAGCTGACCGTGATCGAGATCACCCACCGCGCCGACCTCGTCCCCGACGAGGCGCCCGTCGTCGTGCTCGACCGCGGCCGGATCGTCGCCACCGGTCCGGCCGGTGAGCTGCGTGCCGCCGGTGGGCCGTTCACACGGCTCGAGGCGAGGAGCTAGGGGTCGGCACGACGACGGGGGGACGCCTGTCCCTCGGCGCGTCCCCCTCGTCGTGACGGAAGAGCTCAGTGCTCGTCGTAGTGGTCGCCGTGGACGGCGTGCTTGTGCCCGTCGTGGAGGTAGTCGACGTGGTCGCCGTGGGCGACGGCCTCGTGGCCGCAGTCGGCGCCGTGCGCGTGCTCGGCGACGGTGTGCTCCGCGTGGAGGTCGGTGGTGGTCATGATGGCTCCTTCTGTTCAGGTTCGGATGGGTCCGCTTCCGCAGGCGGCCCCGCGACGGGTTCTTGGACGTGGGCGAGCGCGTCGGCGATCACATGACTGACGTGCAGATCCGCGAGCTGGTAGGTGACCTCCTTCCCGTTCCGGCTCGAGGTCACCAGACCCGCCTGACGGAGCGTCCGCAGGTGCTGGGAGACCAACGGCTGCGACAGGCCCGTCGCCTCGGCGAGAGCGCCCACGGTGCGCGGCTGCTGCCCGATCGCGTGCAGCAGCCCGAGCCTCGCCTCGCCGCCGAGGACCTTGAACAGCTGTGCCGCGGCGGCGAGCCCGGGTCCCGCGTCCATGTGGTCCATTCCATCATAGATATAAACAGATTGCAATGTGACTACATCAGAGATGAGCGCCGATCGTCATCGCCGCGTGGCGATCGATCGCGAGCGGGCGTCGTGGACGAGGCCCCGGCGCACCGATCGGCCCCCGGAGTCGCAGGCGCGATCCAGGGGCGCGCCGGTCGCGTCAGTCGAAGGTGACGACGACCTTGTCCGCCGCGCCGGGCGTCCTGGCGAGCTCCAGCGCCTCGAGGGCCTGGTCGAAGGGGAGGCGGTCGCTGATGATGACGGCGTACTTCTCCCAGTTGTCGATGATGTCGTCGGTGACCTCGAAGATCTCCGTCGGATAGCCCATCGACCACACGAGGTTGAGCTCGGAGGTGAGGATGGCGCCGAAGTCGAGCTCGACGGGGCGCTTGTGCACCGCGACGATCCCGAGCGTCGCTCCGTGCTTGGCGAGTCCCGCGGCGGTCGGGGGGATGCTGGGGGCGCCGGCGGCGTCGAGGTAGATGTCCGTGCCGGCGCGCGCGCCGCGGTTGAACACGGTGGCGCCGTCGCCGTGCAGCTCGATCAGGCGGGCGGCCAGGTCTTCCTCGGCGGAGTTGATGACGGCGTCCGCGCCGACGCGCAGGGCCTTCTCGAGCCGTCCGGGCAGGATGTCGACGACGACGATGTGCGCCGCGCCGCGCCGCCGGTACCCCAGCACCGCTCCGAGGCCGATCGGGCCGGCGCCGAACACGACGACCTTGTCGCCGGGCCTCGGGTCGGTGCGGTTGACGGCGTGGTAGGCGACGGCCATCGGCTCGTTCAGGGCCGCGACCTCCCACGGCACGTCCTTCGGGATCACCCGGAGCTGCCTGCCGAGCCGGGCGTCGGCGATGACGACGTACTCGGACAGCGCTCCCTGCGCGCCGCCGGAGCCGAGCAGCCCGTCGGTGAGGGCCATCGTGTCGATGACGACGTGGTCGCCGACCTCGATGTTCTCCACCTGATCGCCGACCTCGACGACCTCGGCGGCGGGCTCGTGCCCGAGCGGGGTCGCCCCGAGGCGGGGCGGGATGCCGCCGTTGTGGCTGTACAGCGCGTCGGACCCGCAGATCCCGCACGCCTTGATCTTCAGGAGCACGTCGGCCGGTCCCGGCGTGGGCCTGTCGAGGTGGACCCAGGAGTTCGTGTCGGGCGCGGTGACGTGCACGGATCTCATGGCATTCCTTCGTTCGGATGTGGTGGGGCGGTCAGGAGGGCAGGTGCGCGAGGACGTCGTGGGTCGTGCCGGTCTCGGCGAGGATGTGGAACACTCCGGCCACGGACCTGTCGTGGGCCTCGGGGATGCGGTCGGTGATCGCGTCGGTGGCGATGGTGACGTTGTAGCCGAGGTCGTAGGCGGCTCGTGCGGTGGACTCGATGCCGAAACTGGTGGCCACCCCGGCCAGCAGCACCTGGGTGACTCCGCGCGCGGTGAGCTCGTCGTGCAGGTTCGTGCCGGCGAACGCGCTCCACGGGCCCTTCGTGATCACGACGTCCCCGGGCTGCGGTTCCAGGGCGTCGACGAACTCGGTGAAGTCCGCGGGCGCCGCGGGCAGCCTCCCTCCGAGATCGGCGCGCCCGGTCGGCGCCTGCTCCGGGTCGAAGCGGACCAGGACGACCGTCAGCCCGGCTGTGCGGAACGCGGTGGCGAGGCGGGCCGCGTTGCCGATCACGACCTCGGCCGGATGCGCGAGCGGCACCGAGGTCGTCCCCTTCTGCAGGTCGATGACCAGCAAGGCGGTCGCGGGGTCGAAGGTCGTGATCGGCATGGGGGATCTCCTCGGTGTGGATCGGGGGCTCAGACGCCCGCGGTGTGCTCTCGTGCGGAGGCGGTGCCTGACGGCGCCGCGTCGGTGCGGATGAAGTGCGCGACCATCTCACCGATCAAGTGGCCGGTCGCTGCCGGTCCGCGCAGCGGTGCGTCGGGCAGGAGCGAGGTGTCGGCGACCCTGAGCCCATGGACGCCGTAGACGCGTCCGTACTGGTCCGCGACGGCGCCGTCCTCCTCGCGTCCGGCCTGCGCGGACCCGCACAGGTGTATCGCGGTGCTCAGATGGGCGATCATCCACGCATCCAGCTTCGCATCATCCGCCAGGGTCGACTCGTCGATCTCGGTGAACCTCTTGAACCACGGCTTCATCGCCCGGGTCTTCAGCAGGGCGGCCGAGGTGCGGATCACTTCGCGCATCCGGGTCAGATCGCGTTCGTCGGTGAGGTAGTTGTAGTCGATCTGCGGCGTCTGGCGCGGGTCGTCGGAGCGGATCGTGATCTGCCCACGCGATTCCTCGTGCTGGATCGCGGTCGCGAAGAACAGCGACTGCATCGCCGCGCCCTGCGCGATGGTGCGGCGGATGTTCATGCCTTTGAAGGAGCGCAGGAACGCGATCGGGTGGCGCAGCGCGCGCTGCAGGGTGGACTGCATGCTCGGCCCCATCAGCTGCATCTGGGTGGTCTCGATGCTGAACAGGATCTCCAGATCGCCGCCGGCGTAGCCGTGCTCCTTCGCCGTCCAGTTCAGGAGGTTCTGGAACCCCGCCGTCTCCTTGCCGGTCCGACGCTTCGGCTTCCACGCGAAGGGGATGTCCGGGTGGTCGGAGAAGTCCTTGCCCACCTTGGGCGCGTCCTTCACCAGCGGGATGCCCACGGCCCGCAGCTCCTCGGCGGGCCCGATCCCGGACAGCAGCAGCAGGTGCGGCGTCTTGATCGCACCGGCGCTCAAGACGATCTCGCCGGCGTCGATGCGCTGGATCCCGCCGGTCTTCGTCTCGACCTCGACGGCGACCGCGCGGGTGCCCTCGAACAGCACGCGGCGCACGAAGGTGTCCCCGCGCACCGTCAGGTTGTCCCGCTGCCGCGCCGGGTTGACATAGGTGATCCCGGTGTTCAACCGCACGCCGTCGACGGCGTTGCGCGGCAGGGGGCCGACGCCGGGCGTGCTGGTCTGATCGTCCTTGTCCGCCTCGTAGGGGAACCCCAGCTCCCGCGACGCCTCCTCCAGCGCCCGCGCGAGCGGATGCATGTTCGTCGCGTCGTTGCGGAAGACCCGCACCGGGCCGGACCCGCCGTGCACCTCGGTCTCCCCGTACGTCAGATCCGTCTCCAGGCGCTTCCAGAACGGGAGCGCCTTCTCATACGACCATTCGGTGAGCCCGGCCCGTTCCCACCTGTCGTGATCCTCTTTCCGGGCACGGATGAAGTACGCGCCGTTCAGCGCCGTCGAGCCGCCGAGGATCTTGCCCCGGGCGATCGAGTACGCGAACCCGGGGCGGATGTTCGCGACGAAGTTCCAGTTCTGCGGATGCCCGGGCATCGCGCCCGTGATCAGACCCGCGTCGAGCAGATCCGGCGGGAACGACTCCGTCGTCGGGGCGTCCATGCCGGCCTCCACCAGCAGCACCGTGCGGTCCGGGTCCTCGCTCAGCCGCGCCGCCAGCGGACCGCCTGCGGCGCCCGCACCGACGACGATCACGTCATACCTCTCTGTGTCCATCTCATCCTCCCGTGTCACCGTTGACATCGGGCCGGCCGGTGGGACCGGTCCGGCATCCATAATATCGCAGCAGTGTTCAATAAATCCCTCTGTGAGGGAGAATCGGCAGATGAGCAGGCGCGGGCGGGGACGGCCGAGGCACAGCAGTCATGACGAGATCCGCGACATCGCCCGTGAGCTGTTCCTCCGGCAGGGGTACCGGCAGACCTCGCTGCAGCAGATCGCCGACGCAGCCGGCATCAGCCGAACCACGCTCTTCCACTACTTCCCGGCCAAACGGGACCTCATGGCTGACGAGTACGACAACAGCCTCGTCCGGCTCCGTCGGGTCCTCGTGCACGACGGGGACGCACCGGCCGTCCGGGTGATGGGTGACGCGATCATCGCCGCCCTGTCGTTCAGCCGCCAGGAGCACGACGCCCTCGCCGCCAGATGGCGCATCGTCCGAGACGACGATGACCTGCGCGCCGACGTCGCGCTGCGCACCCGGGTCATCGCCGAGGAGCTCACCGGCTATGCGGCGCGTCGCACCCCGGCCGCCGGGCCCGAACGGGTCCCGGACGTCGTCGAGGCGCTCATGGCCGTCGTCCTCGCCGCGACCACCCGCTGGGCCGACCAAGGGCACCCGGGCGTCGACCTCGATGTCTACGTCGCCGAGAGCATCGAACCGTTCCTGAGTGCCCTCACCCCGCTGCTGGAGTGACCGTGTCGGCGGCCGCTGCGGG
>JASGDW010000138.1:0-9008 GCA_047606965.1 Microbacterium sp. | reverse complement strand
GGCGCGGAATGCGACGCCCATACCGCGCCGAACTGGGACATACTCGGGGCGGATCTAGGCCCAGGCCATCGACTCGATGTAGCGCAGCAGCACGCCCTCGCGCAGCGCCCAGGGGCTCACCTCGAGCTCGGAGACGTCCATCGCCCGCATCGCGGCGTGCAGCACGACGGCGCCTGCGACGATCTGGAACGTGCGGTCGGCGGTGATGCCGGGAAGCTCCTGCCGGGCGGATGCGGGAAGCCGCGCCAGCCGGGGGATCCACGACCCGAGCGCGGCCCGAGGCAGCAGCATCCTCTCGGTCCCCGTCCAGCCCGGTGCTGCGTATCCGGCGAGCCGGGCGAGCGAGCGGATCGCCTTGGACGAGCCGACGACGTGATCGGGCGGCGGCTGGGCGGCCAGGGACGCCGCGACCGGCGCGAGGATCTGCTCGGCGTGCGCGCGCAGCAGCTCGACCGCCGCCTCCCCCGGCGGGTCGTCGGGAAGGAACCGCACCGTCATGCGCCCGGCGCCCAGGGGCACGGACGCCGCGACCGCGGGAAGCTCGTCGGAGCCGACGGCGATCTCGAGCGATCCGCCGCCGATGTCGAACAGCAGGATCTGGCCGGCCGACCAGCCGAACCAGCGGCGCACCGCGAGGAAGGTGAACCGGGCCTCGGACTCGCCCCCGAGCACCTGCAGACCCTGCCCGAGGGCGGCCTCGATGCGGGCGATCACCTCGGGCCCGTTCGTCGCCTCGCGCACCGCGCTGGTCGCGGTGGCCAGCAGCTCGTCGACCTTCTCGGCCCGGGCGACGGCGCGGGCGGCGGCCACGGCATCCACCAGGGCCCTCACGCCCTCCTCGCCGATGGCGCCGTCCGGGGTGAGGTAGCGCATCAGGCGCAGGACCGTGCGGGTGCTCGTGGTGGCTTGCGGCCGTCCGCCCGGATGCGCGTCCGCGACCAGGAGATGCACCGTGTTGGATCCGATGTCGAGCACGCCCAGTCGCACGAGGCCTCAGCGTATCGCGCCGGCGGGGCGGGCGGCACGGGGTCGTCGCTACGATGGGCGACGTGAGTGCGGAAGAGGCGGTGCAGAGCCCTCCGTTGGCGTTGTCGCTGTACCGCGAGATCGCGCGCGAGGACTGGGCGCGGCTGGCCGCCGGCATGGAGCAGCCGCTGACCGAGGCCGAGATCGTGCAGTTGCGCGGCATCGGCGACCTGCTGGACCCGGCCGAGGTGCGCGAGGTCTACCTGCCGCTGTCGCGGCTGCTGTCGCTCTACGCGAAGGCGACCAAGCGCCTCGGCGTCGACGCGAGCGCCTTCCTCGGGGAGGAGGACGCCACCACTCCGTTCGTGGTGGGCGTGGCGGGCTCGGTCGCGGTCGGCAAGTCCACGATCGCGCGTCTGCTGCGCGAGCTCATGAGCCGCTGGCCCGACACCCCGCGGGTCGAGCTGGTGACCACCGACGGCTTCCTGTACCCGAACGCCGAGCTCGAGCGGCGCGGCCTGATGGACCGCAAGGGCTTCCCGGAGTCCTACGACCGGCGTGCGCTGGTGGGGTTCCTCACCGCGGTCAAGTCGGGCGAGCCCGAGGTGCGCGCCCCCTACTACTCGCACGTCAAGTACGACATCGTGCCCGACGCGAGCGTGACCGTGCGCCGCCCCGACGTCGTCATCGTGGAGGGGCTGAACGTGCTGCAGCCGCCGCCGGCGCCCAACGACGTGGCCGTGAGCGAGCTGTTCGACTTCTCGATCTACGTGGACGCCGACCCGGGCCACATCCGGGACTGGTACACCGACCGCTTCCTCGCGCTGCGCCAGGCCGCCTTCGCCGACCCGCGGTCGTTCTTCCGCGTGTTCGCCGACATCCCGGACGCCGAGGCGGTCGAGCGGGCGCACCGCTTCTGGTACGAGATCAACCTGCCGAACCTTCTCGAGAACGTGCTGCCCACCAAGCACCGCGCCTCGCTCGTGCTGCGCAAGGGCGCCTCGCACTCGGTCGAGCGCGTGCTGCTGCGCAAGCTCTGACGCCCCGGCATCCGCGCCCCCGCGATGGCGCCACTTCCTGCGGATGGCGCCAGAGGTCTCAGGCGCCATCCGCAGGAACTGTAGCCATCTGCCCGGGGTGGCGGGGATGCTGAGACCGCGGCCCTCACGGGGTGTACAGACGCGCCGGGATACGCTGGAGCCTATGTGCGGAATCGTCGGATACGTGGGGCCCCGGCCCAGCCAGGGCATCCTCCTCGCCGGTCTCGCGCGGCTCGAGTACCGCGGCTACGACTCGGCCGGCGTCGCGGTGATCGACGAGACCGGCCGCCTCGGCATGCGCAAGCGCGCCGGCAAGCTGAGCGTGCTGCGCGACGAGCTGGCCGAGCACCCGCTGCCCGCCGGCACCACCGGCATCGGCCACACCCGCTGGGCCACCCACGGGGGCCCCACCGACCTCAACGCCCACCCGCACCTCGCCGACGAGGGGAGGCTCGCGGTCATCCACAACGGCATCATCGAGAACTTCGCCGCCCTGAAGACCGAGCTGCTGGGCGAGGGGTACGAGTTCCTCAGCGAGACCGACACCGAGGTCGCGGCGGTCCTGCTGGGACGCGAGTACGCGGCATCCCACGACCTGGTCGCGGCGTTCCGGGCGACCGTGGCCCGGCTCGAGGGCGCCTTCACCCTGCTCGCGATGCACCAGGACGCGCCCGGCCTGGTCGTCGGCGCGCGCCGCAACTCGCCGCTGGTGATCGGGCTCGGCGAGGGAGAGAACTTCCTCGGCTCAGACGTCGCCGCCTTCGTCGAGCACACCCGCGACGCCCTCGCCATCGGGCAGGACCAGATCGTCGCCATCACCCCCGACGGCGTCGAGGTGACCGACTTCGCCGGCGGCCCGGTCGAGGTCGAGCCGTTCGAGGTCACGTGGGACGCCTCGGCCGCCGAGAAGGGCGGCTGGTCGTCGTTCATGGCCAAGGAGGTCTCCGAAGAGCCGGAGGCCGTCGCGAACACGCTGCGCGGCCGCGTACGCAACGGGATCGTGGAGATCCCCGAGCTCGACGGGCTGGACGAGCTGTTCGCGGGACTCACGCGCATCGTCGTGGTCGCCGCGGGCACCGCCGCCTATGCGGGCATGGTCGGCAAGTACGCGATCGAGCAGTGGACGCGGGTGCCGGTGGACGTCGAGCTCTCGCACGAGTTCCGCTATCGCGACCCGGTGCTGACCCCCTCGACGCTGGTGGTCTCGATCAGCCAGTCGGGCGAGACGATGGACACCCTCATGGCGGTGAAGTACGCGCGTGAGCGGGGGGCGGCGACCCTGTCGATCTGCAACACGCAGGGGGCGACGATCCCGCGCGAGTCGGACGCGATCGTCTACACGCACGCCGGCCCGGAGGTGGCGGTCGCCTCCACGAAGGCGTTCGTGGCGCAGATCACCGCGCTGTACCTGCTCGCACTGCACGCGGCGCGCGTGCGCGGCACGCTGTCGGCGACCGAGGTGGCCCAGCAGGTGCTGGAGCTGGAGGTGATCCCGCAGAAGGTCCAGAAGGTGCTCGCCACGCAGTCCGAGCGGATCGCCCAGCTCACGCACTGGATGGCCGACACCCGCTCGGTGCTGTTCCTCGGGCGGCACGTGGGCTACCCGATCGCGCTGGAGGGCGCGCTCAAGCTCAAGGAGATCACCTACATCCATGCCGAGGGCTTCGCCGCCGGCGAGCTCAAGCACGGGCCGATCGCCCTGATCGAGCCCGGGCAGCCGGTGTTCGTGCTGGTGCCCTCGCCGCGCGAGTCTGCGCTGCTGCACGACAAGGTCGTCTCGAACATCCAGGAGGTGCGCGCCCGCGGCGCCCGCGTCATCGTCGTCGCCGAGGAGGGGGACGCCGCGGTGCTGCCGTTCGCCGACGAGGTGCTGCGCATCCCGCTGGCCGGGCCGCTGTTCGAGCCGTTGCTGGCGGTCGTGCCGCTGCACCTGTTCGCGATGGGCCTGTCCGAGGCGAAGGGCTTGGACGTCGACCAGCCCCGCAACCTCGCCAAGTCCGTCACCGTCGAATGATGCCCGTCCCCCTGTGCGAGACGTCACGGATGTCACGCTCAGCGGCGCTTTTCGCGACATCCGTGGAGTCTCGCGAGGGCGGGCGCAGATGATCGCGGGGATCGGGGTCGATCTGGTCGACGTGCCGCGCTTCGAGGCCCACCTCGCGCGGACGCCGCGGCTGCGGGAGCGGCTGTTCTCGCCGACGGAGCGGACGCTGACGCCGCGGTCGCTGGCCGCGCGCTACGCCGCGAAGGAGGCGCTGATCAAGGCGTTGGGCGGCTCGGACGGCATCCGCTGGACCGAGATCGAGGTGACGCCGGAGGCGTCCGGCCGGCCGCGGTTCACGCTGTCGGGTCGGACCGCGGCGACGGTCGCCGCCCGTGGGATCACGACCCTGCACCTGTCGCTGTCGCACGACGCCGGCCTCGCGACGGCGTACGTGGTGGCCGAGAGCGCCGCCCCGTGAGCAGCATGTCCCACTTTCGCGCGGTTGGTGTCCCGGTTCGGCGCGCTATGCGCACGCCATACCGCGCCGAACTGGGACATGGCGGGGTGAGGATGCGAGCAGCGGCAGCGCCGCAGGAGGAGGACGGATGAGCAGGATACGGCGGATCGCGGTGTACACGGGCTCGGCGCCCGGAAACGACCCCGTGTTCGCGGCGGCGGCGCGGGCGGTCGGCACGCGGCTGGGCGAGGCGGGGATCGCGCTGGTCTACGGCGGCGGGCACACCGGCCTGATGGGCGTCGTGTCGGACGCCGCTCTGGATGCCGGCGCCGAGGTGTTCGGCGTGATCCCGCAGGCGCTGGTGGACGCCGAGCTCGCCCACCCCCGGCTGACCTCGCTCGAGATCGTCGCCGACATGCACGTGCGCAAGATGCGCATGGCCGAGCTCTCCGACGGCTTCGTGGCCCTGCCCGGCGGCCCCGGCACGCTCGAGGAGCTGTTCGAGGCATGGACGTGGCTGCAGCTCGGCTTCCACGCCAAGCCGGTCGCGATCTACGACGTCGACGGCTTCTGGCAGCCGCTGCTGGCGATGCTCGACCACATGGTGGCGTCGGGATTCATGGCGGGGACGTTCCGCGACTCACTCATCGTCGCGCGCACTCCGGACGAGCTGCTCGCCGAGCTCGCCGCCTGGGAGCCGCCGGCGTCCAAGTTCGCGCGCTGAGCGCCGAGGTCACTCCAGGTCGTCCTGTGCGAGCTGCAGCGTGCGGAAGTCGGAGCGGTGGAAAACGAGCGGCTCCAGCTCGGGCAGCGTCCCCAGCGCGGTGACCTCCAGCAGCGCGATCGTGTGATCCCCGGCGGGATGCTCGGCGTACAGCCGGCACTCCAGCCACAGCGGCGAGCCGTCGACGAACCGCGCCGACGATCCGGTCTCACGCAGCGGCACGCCCTCGAACCGGCGCTCGCGGTCGGGGCCCGCGATCTGGCGGGCGAGCGCCCCCTGTCCGTCGGCGAGCACCGTCACGCCCAGTCGCGACGCGCGCCGTAGCGCCGGCCACGTCGTCGAGGTGCGCTGCACCGCACACGACACCAGCGGCGGGTCGGTCGAGACGCCGACGGTGAACGCCGAGGCGACGATCCCCCGCACCTCGCCGTCGACCTCCGCGAGGATCGCGACGACCCCCGAGGGGAAGACCGAGAAGGCGCGCCGCAGCGCGGCGGGGTCCTGGGAGTAGGACGGCAGTTCGGCCCGGATCATGAGGATCTCTCCTGTTCTGGCATGGCACCGTCCTCATCTGCGACGGAGACGGGCGAGTCGGATGCGGCGGCGATCAGATCGGCGGCGCGCTCGGCGATCGCGATGGTCGGCGCCTGGGTGTTGCAGGTCGGGATGGACGGCATGACCGAGGCGTCGGCGACCCACAGGCCCGACAGGCCGCGCACCCGCAGTGCCGGATCGACGACGGCGCGCTCGTCGACGCCCATGCGGGCGGTGCCCGAGCAGTGGAAGAACGACCCGATGTTCTCGCGCACGAAGTGCACGCGCGCGGCGCGGTCGAGTCCCGCAGGCGGCGTCAGCGGCCCCTCGGCGAGCGCGGAGTACGCCGGCGACGCGACGAGGTCCTGCGTCGCGTCGAGCGCCTCGAGCATCGCGGCGAGGTCGATCGGGTCGGCGAGGTAGTTCGGCTGGATGTCGGCGGGCACGTCGACGGATGCGGCCCGCGCCCGCACCCACCCCACCGACCGTGAGCCGTAGAGCCCCGGCACGAGCGCGAACACGCGATCGCCGTCGAGGTCGTATCTCGCGTGCAGCGTCTCGTCGCCCCGGGAACCGTGCGCGACGACGGCGTGCAGGTCGGGCCCGGCGGCGGCGTAGGAGCTGCGCCAGTTCACCATCGTCCCGCCGCCGTTGCCGACGACCTCGCCGAGGCCGGCGCGGGCGCGGAAGTTCACGCCGAGGATCAGCGGGTGGTCCTGGAAGTTCTCGCCCACACCCGGCAGCTCGTGCCGGGGGCGGATGCCGACGGCGGCGAGCCGTGCGGGGTCGCCGATCCCCGAGCGCTGCAGCAGCAGCGGTGTACCGAGCGCTCCCGCGGCGAGGACGACGGCGTCCGCCCGGGTCTCGACGAGCCTGCCGTCGACGACGTGCCGCACCCCGGCGGCTCGGTCGCCGTCGAGCACGACCGTGTGCACCGTGCTGTCGGTGAGCACGTCCAGGCCCGGGCGCTCCAGCGCCGGCTCGAGGTAGGCGCGGGCCGCGCTCCACCGCTCGAACCCGCCGTCGGGCGTCTCGACCGCGTTGTAGTCGGCGTAGCAGGCGCCCTCGTCGTCGGCGGCGTTGGCGTCCTCGATGACCGGCAGCCCGCGATCGGCCGCCGCGGACATCAGGGCGTGCGCGATGGGATGCAGCCGTGTCAGCGGCGCGACGCGCATGGGTCCGTCCAGGCCCCGGTAGACGGGGTCGCCGCCGGGCCGTGACTCGGATCGCCGGAAGTACGGCAACAGGTCGTCGTAGCCCCAGCCGGCGGCCCCGGCGTCCGGCCAGGCGTCGTAGTCGGCGCGGTTGCCGCGGTACCAGAGCATCGCGTTGGTCGACGAGCTGCCGCCGAGCACCCGGCCGCGCGGCATCGCCAGCGACCTGCCGAGCACGTGGTCGGTCGGCGTCGAACGGTAGCCGTAGTCGTAACGGCCGCCGATGAGCGCGTCCCACCGGGCCGCGTCGAGGATCTCGCGGATGCCGCGGTGGTCGGGCCCGGCCTCGATCAGGAGCACCCGCGCGGCGGGGTCCTCGCTCAGCCGGGCCGCCAGCACGCACCCGGCAGCGCCGCCGCCCACGACGAGGTAGTCGTAGGCGGGCGCCGGGGTCGAGGGCATCAGTTGTGCTCGCTGGGGCCCATGATGGTCACGCCCTCGATCGCCTCGACGTGGCGCACGAAGATGTACTTGTCCTCTCGGCCGTCGGAGTGCTTGCGGCGGATGCCCGGCTCGAGGACGCCGTCGGTCTTGGCCACGACGAGGTACGGCTCGGACGCGGCCAGGCCCGCCGCGCAGTGCTCGTCGAACTCCTCGAGGGTCGTGGCCGTGTACGCGTGGCGCACCCCGGCGCCGCGGGCGATCGCGGCGAGGTCGACGTTGCCGCTCGCGGTGTGCGTGCGCGGACCGCCGATCGACTGGTACTGCTCGTTGTCCCACACCACGACGAACAGGTTTGCCGGCTTCTCGTTGCCGAGGGTCGCGAGGATGCCGAGGTTGAACAGCAGGCCGCCGTCGGTGTCGAGTGACACGACCCGGCGGTGCGGGAGCCCTGCGGCGAGGCCGAACGCCTCCGGGGTGACGCAGCCGAGCTGCTGCTGGAACAGGCTCGCCTCCCGCATGTGCGGGGCGGCGTTGTACCACTCGTCGACCGCGCCGCCCAGCGACAGGATCACGAGGGCCTCGGGGTCCAGCCGGGTGCCCAGCAGCTTCATGGCCTCGAACCGGCTGTAGCTCATCGGACCAGCCCTCCCGCCAGCACGACGGCCGTGTGGTAGTACGACGCGTACGCCGTCTCGTATGCGTTCACGATCGCCTGCTCGATCTCGTCGACCTCGCGCACGATCGTGTACGGCGTGCGCAGTGCCTGCAGGAGCGGCTCCATCGTGATCCCGTGGGGGATCGCCCACCAGTTGTTCTCGCCGATCTCGCCGCGGTAGCTCATGATCATCACGACCGGGATGCCGGCGCCCAGGCCCATCCGGGCCAGATGCTCGGTCGCGGCTCGCAGTCCCGAGTTCTCCATGACGAGCACGGCTCGCTTGCCGGAGAGGAACACGCCGCCGGCGATCGCGGCGCCCTCGCCCTCGTTGGTGACCGGGATGGTGCGGATATCGGCGTCCGCGTCGAGGGCCGGGTAGAGCTCCTTCAGGAGCGAGTCGGGCAGGTAGGTGGCGATGGAGACGCCGGCCTTCTTCAGCCCGCGGATCACCGCCTCCACGGCATCGGCTCTCATGCCATCTCTCCGTTCGTGGGGGTCGTGACGAGGACGCGGTCGTCTTCGGCGCACGCTGCCAAACGGTGCGCGGGATGCGTGGGGGCCAGGCGCGGGCTCCCGGTGAGGCGTTCCCGCAGGGTGCGTGGGGATGGGGTCGGGGGGTCGGCATCCTCACCCCTCCGGGGCCCGATGCCGGCCTCGGCCGGGACGTCCCCCGTGCTCCCGACGCCGGTCGCGGGGTCCGCGACGCGGCCGCGGGCGCGCAGCAGCGGCAGCACCAGCTCGATGAAGGCGCGGTAGGCGCCGGGGCCGCCGAAGGTCGGCTCGAGCATGATCCCGTCGATGCCGGCGCCGTCGACGATCGCCTCGATCTCGTCCGCGACCTGTGCCGGCGACCCGGTGACCTGGAAGCCGCGGATCGCCCGCGTACGGAACTGGTCGAGCACCGCCCGCACCCGGATGTCGGGATCCGTCCGCGCGTACCGGTCGACCAGGGTCTGCCCGAGCTCGGTCCGCAGCTCGGCGACGCGGGTGTCGGGGTCGACGCCGGTCAGGTCGATGCCGGTGATGCCCGCGAACATCACCGCCGCG
>JASGDW010000137.1:0-2550 GCA_047606965.1 Microbacterium sp. | reverse complement strand
CACCGTGGGCGTGGCAGCCGCCGCGGCCGGGGCCGTCGCGACCGGCTGCTCGCCGACCTCGTCGTCGCTGGCGGTCTCGGGCGCGTCCTCGGCAGCGGCGTCCTCGGTACCGGGGACCTTGACCTCGAGGTTGAAGAGGAACCCGACCGACTCCTCCTTGATCGCCTCGTTCATCGCCTGGAAGAGCTGGTAGCCCTCGCGCTGGTACTCCACGAGCGGGTCGCGCTGCGCCATCGCGCGCAGCCCGATGCCCTCCTTGAGATAGTCCATCTCGTACAGGTGCTCGCGCCACTTGCGATCGAGCACGGACAGCACCACGCGCCGCTCCAGCTGCCGCATGATGTCGCTGCCGAGCTCCTCCTCGCGCGCGACGTAGGCGATCTTCGCGTCCGAGGTGAGCTCGTCGATCAGCTGCTCGCGGGTCACCCGGGTCAGCCCGCCCGCCTCGTCGATGACGTCCTCGGACGTGATCGAGACGGGGAAGATCTGCCGCAGATCGGTCCAGAGCTGCTCCAGGTCCCACTCCTCCGGGACTCCCGCGGTGGTGGCGGCCCCGACGACGCCCTGGATGACATCGTCGATCCAGCCCTGGATCTGGTCGGTGAGGTCCTCGCCGTCGAGCACCTCCCGACGCACCTCGTAGACGACCGCGCGCTGCCGCGACAGGACGTCGTCGTACTTGAGGACGTTCTTGCGGATCTCGAAGTTGCGCGCCTCGACCTGGCTCTGCGCGCTGGCGATGCCGCGCGAGACCATCTTCGACTCCAGCGGCAGGTCGTCCGGGAAGCCCGGCGCGTTCATGAACCGCTCCGCGAGCCCGGAGTTGAACAGCCGCATCAGGTCGTCCTCGAGCGAGAGGTAGAACCGCGACTCCCCCGGGTCGCCCTGACGACCCGATCGACCACGCAGCTGGTTGTCGATGCGGCGGGACTCGTGCCGCTCGGTGCCCAGCACGTACAGCCCGCCGAGCTCGGTCACCTCGTCGTGCTCGGCCGACACCGAGGCCTTGGCGTCCTCGAGCGCCCGGGGCCAGGCCGCCTCGTACTCCTCGGGCGTCTCGACCGGGTCCAGACCCTCCTTCGCGAGCTCGTCGATCGCGAGGTGCTCGGCGTTGCCACCGAGCATGATGTCGGTGCCACGGCCGGCCATGTTCGTCGCGACCGTGACGGCCCCCTTGCGGCCCGCCATCGCGACGATCGCGGCCTCCCGGGCGTGCTGCTTGGCGTTGAGCACCTCGTGCGGCACGCCCTGCTTCTTGAGCAGCTGGCTCAGCAGCTCGGACTTCTCCACGCTCGTCGTGCCCACGAGCACCGGCTGTCCCTGGGCGTGCCGCTCGACGATGTCCTCGACGACCGCGGTGAACTTCGCCGCCTCGTTCTTGTAGACGAAGTCCGGCAGGTCGATCCGCACCATGGGGCGGTTGGTCGGGATCGGCACGACGCCGATCTTGTAGGTGTTGGCGAACTCGGCGGCCTCGGTAGAGGCCGTCCCGGTCATGCCCGAGAGCTTGTCGTAGAGGCGGAAGTAGTTCTGCAGCGTGATCGTGGCGAACGTCTGGTTCTCCGCCTTGATCGCGACGCCCTCCTTCGCCTCGATCGCCTGGTGCATGCCCTCGTTGTAGCGGCGCCCCGGCAGCACGCGCCCGGTGTGCTGGTCGACGATCAGCACCTCGCCCTTGGTGACGATGTAGTCCTTGTCGCGGGTGAACAGCTCCTTCGCCTTGATCGCGTTGTTGAGGAACCCGATCAGCGGAGTGTTCAGCGACTCGTAGAGGTTGTCGATGCCCAGGTGGTCCTCGATCTTCTCGATGCCCGGCTCGAGCACGCCCACGGTGCGCTTCTTCTCGTCGACCTCGTAGTCGACCTCGGGCCGCAGCCGCTTGGCGACCCGTGCGAACTCGGCGTACCACTTGTTGACATCGCCCGACGCCGGCCCGGAGATGATCAGCGGCGTCCGCGCCTCGTCGATGAGGATCGAGTCGACCTCGTCGACGATCGCCATGTTGTGCCCGCGCTGGACCAGCTCGGCCGCGCTCCAGGCCATGTTGTCGCGCAGGTAGTCGAAGCCGAACTCGTTGTTCGTGCCGTAGGTGATGTCGGCGGCGTACTGCTCGCGCCGCTCGGCAGGCTTCTGACCGGCCAGGATGGTCCCGGTGGTCAGGCCGAGGAACCGATAGACGCGGCCCATCAGCTCGCTCTGGTACGAGGCGAGGTAGTCGTTGACCGTCACCACGTGCACCCCCTTGCCGGAGAGCGCGTTGAGGTAGGAGGGGAAGGTGCCGGTCAGGGTCTTGCCCTCACCGGTCTTCATCTCGGCGATGTTGCCCAGGTGCAGCGCGGCGCCGCCCATGATCTGCACGTCGAACGCCCGTTGGCCCAGGGTGCGGCTGGCCGCCTCGCGGACCACGGCGAACGCCTCCGGGAGCAGCGAGTCCAGGCTGGCGCCATCGGCGACGCGCTCCTTGAACGTGTCGGTCTCCGCGCGCAGCTCGGCGTCGGTGAGGTCCTCCATGACATCGGACAGGGCATTCACCTGGTGGGTGAGACCGTT
>JASGDW010000136.1:0-3168 GCA_047606965.1 Microbacterium sp. | reverse complement strand
TCGAACGTGCTCACCGCGAGCCGCAAGAAGCCGCCGTTCGGCATCGGCCAGGTGGGCAAGTCGTTTCGCAACGAGATCACGCCCGGCAACTTCATCTTCCGCACCCGCGAGTTCGAGCAGATGGAGATCGAGTTCTTCACCCCGCCGGCCGAGGCGCAGCGGTGGTTCGAGCACTGGGTCGAGGCGTGCTGGGACTGGTTCACGGACCTCGGCATCGACCCGGCGAACATGCGGCGGTTCGACGTGCCCGAGGAGGACCGCGCGCACTACTCGGCCGGGACGATCGACGTGGAGTACCGCTTCGGCTTCCCCGGCAAGGAGTGGGGCGAGCTCATGGGCGTCGCCAACCGCACCGACTACGACCTGTCCAGCCATGCCGAGGCGTCCGGCCAGAAGCTGTCGTTCTTCGACCAGGCCTCGGGCGAGAACTACACGCCGTACGTGATCGAGCCCTCCTTCGGTCTCACCCGCTCCATGATGGCGTTCCTGGTCGACGCGTACCGCGAGGAGGAGGTGCCGAACGCCAAGGGCGGCACCGACACCCGCACCGTGCTGGCGCTCGATCCGCGCCTGGCCCCGGTCAAGGTCGCGGTGCTGCCGCTCAGCCGCAACGAGAGGCTGTCGCCGCTGGCCCGCGAGGTCGCCGGCTCCCTGCGCGCCGACTGGAACGTCGACTTCGACGACGCCGGCGCGATCGGGCGCCGCTACCGCCGGCAGGACGAGATCGGCACGCCGCTGTGCGTCACGGTCGACTTCGACTCGCTCGACGACGACGCCGTCACGGTCCGCGACCGCGACTCGATGGCGCAGGAGCGCGTGCCCCTCGAGGGCCTGCACGCGTACCTGGCCGAGCGCCTGCGCGGCGCCTGAGCGCGGGGTCGTTCCGTTCGGCCTGCGTGTCACAACTCAGCCTGGACGGGACGGGTGCGCCGTGCCGGCCGCGCGATCTGGCAGATGCGAGGAGGACGACCTCCGCCTCAGGCGGAGTTATGACACACCCCGGCGACGGCGACGGCAGCGCGGCGACAGTGAGACGGATGCCGTGACAGCGCCGTGACAGCGGACGGCGCGCACAGTGGGGCCATGACCTCATCCACCACCCCCGCCGTGCTGGCCGAAGGACTCGTCAAGACCTTCGGCGCCAACCGCGCCGTGGACGGCGTCGACCTTCGCGTGAAGGCGGGAACCGTCTACGGCGTCCTCGGACCCAACGGAGCCGGCAAGACCACCACCATCAACATGCTCGCGACGCTGCTGCGGCCCGACGCCGGCAGAGCCTCGGTCTTCGGCCACGACGTCGTCCGCTCCCCGCAGATCGTCCGTCAGCTCATCGGCGTGACCGGCCAGTTCGCCTCGGTCGACGAGACGCTGTCGGCGAACGAGAACCTCATCGTCTTCGCACGGCTGCTCGGGCTGACCCGCGCCGAGGCGAAGGCCAAGGCCGCCGATCTGCTCGAGCGCTTCGGCCTGTCCCAGGCGGCGACCCGGCCGCTGAAGAGGTTCTCCGGGGGGATGCGGCGCCGCCTCGACCTCGCGGCCTCCCTCATCGCCCAGCCGCCGCTCATCTTCCTCGACGAGCCGACCACGGGCCTGGACCCCCGCACCCGCGGCCAGATGTGGGACACGATCCGCGAGCTCGTCGCGAGCGGGTCCACCGTGTTGCTGACGACGCAGTACCTCGACGAGGCCGACCAGCTGGCCGACCGCATCGCTGTCATCGACCGCGGCCGGGTCGTCGCGGAGGGCACCAGCGACGAGCTGAAGGCCTCGGTGGGCACCTCGTCGCTGCAGCTGCGCGTGCTCGACCCCGCCGACACCGACGACGCCGTCCGCACGGTCGAGCGGGTGCTCGGCGTGCGCGCCGCACTCTCGCCCGAGGCGAGCCGGATCACCGCCCCCATGGCGGATGCCGACCGGGTCGCCGACCTGCTCATCGCCCTGCGCGCAGCCGGCGTCCACCTCGCCGAGATGAGCGTGCAGAAGCCCACGCTCGACGAGGTGTTCCTCACCATCACCGGCCACAGCGCCGATCAACAGGGTGCCGCCGACCGGACGGCATCCGACGCCCCCCAGGAGGAGGTCCCCGCATGAGCACCGTCACGATGTCCCACTTCCGCGCGGTTGATGTCCCAGTTCGGCGCGGTATAGCTCCCGCTTACCGCGCCGAACTGGGACATGGTCGGCGAGGGGGTGCGGCATGAACGTCATGAGCGCCGGCAGCATCGTGCCGGCGTCCGAACGGCACCTGTCCAACCGCACGAGCGTCGGCCAGACGCTGAGCAACACCATCACGATGGCCTACCGCGGTCTCCTGAAGATCCGGCGCACGCCCGAGCAGCTCATCGACGTCACCGTGCAGCCGATCATCTTCACGCTCATGTTCGCGTACCTGTTCGGCGGCGCGATCGCCGGCGACGTGCAGAGCTACCTTCCCTCGCTCATCCCCGGGATCCTGGTGCAGACCGTCGTCACGACCTCGGTCGTGACCGGGACGCAGCTGCGCGAGGACATGGACAAGGGCGTGTTCGACCGGTTCCGCTCGCTGCCGATCGCCCGCATCGCGCCGCTGTCCGGGGCACTGCTGGCCGACACGCTGCGCTACACGATCGCCACGACCCTCACCTTCCTGATGGGCTTCGTGATCGGCTACCGTCCCGCCGGCGGTGTCGGCGACGTCGTGCTGGCCGGGCTGCTGGTCATCGTCTGCTCCTGGGCGATCAGCTGGATCTTCGCGTTCTTCGGCGTGATCGCGCGCACCGCGTCGAGCGTGCAGGGCATCTCGATGCTCGTGTTGTTCCCGCTGACGTTCCTCTCCAACGCCTACGTCCCGGTGGACACGCTGCCGTCGTGGTTGGCCTGGTTCGCAGACGTCAACCCGATCTCGCACCTCGTGACGGCGGTGCGCGACCTCGCGAACGACGGCGCCGTCTCGGGCGACCTGTGGATCTCGCTGCTGGGCGCCGCGGTGATCGTCGCGGTGTTCGCACCGCTGACCGTGCGCGCCTACATGCGCAAGGCCTAGGACGACAGCCGGGCGGCCAGCCCGGTCAGGTCCGCGGGGTCGGATGCGTACGGCTCCGACCCCGCGGGCCTCCCGCCGTGCGCGCGCAGCCGGGCCGCGAGCGGCGCCGTCTCGTCCGGACGTCCGCGGAGCCGGCCCGCCTCGGC
>JASGDW010000135.1:0-3400 GCA_047606965.1 Microbacterium sp. | reverse complement strand
GCCGCGACCTCGAGCAGCCCGAGGCTCACGCAGTGGCTCGCCGTGACCGTGCCGGCGAGCGGTTCGTCCGCCACGGCCCGGGCGAGCCGCACCGCGGTGAGCGAGCCCGGGTCGAGCCTCTCGTCCGCGTGGATGTCCATGCCGACGCCGCGCTCCCGGGCGATCGCGATCAGCCGGTCGACCTCCGCCGCGGGATCGGCGGCGGTGTGCGGCGAGCCGCCGACCAGGTCGGCGCCGGCGTCCAGCGCCGCGTGCACGACCTCGTCGGGGATGTCGTTCTTGGGCAGCACCGCGATCTGCAGGTCGAGCGCATCTCCGACGAGCTGACGTACCCGCACGAGGGCGCGGACGCTGCGCAGCGGATCGGCGCTGGGGAAGATCTCGGCGTGCGTGCGCACCGCGGTCACCCCGTTGGCGAGGTACCGGCGCGCCAGCGCGAGCCCCCGGCGCACGAAGTCGTCCTCGTCGAGGGTCGGCGCATGCCGCTGCCATGCGGCGATGCCCTGCAGCAGGCCGCCGTACACGGGCCCGGTGTCGTCGACGACGAGCGCCTTGTCGAGATGCGCGTGGGGCTCGGCGCCGGGGGCGAGCACGAGCATGCCGTCCGCGTCGAGCTCGCCGACGGACAGCGGGCGCGCGGATGCCGTGGCCACGTCGACCACGAGGCCGTCCGCGAGCCGCAGGTCGACGAGGGCGCCGTCGGCGCCGCGGGCGCCGCGCACGACGGAGATCGGGTCGCGGGTCATTCCGGCCTCCTCAGCATCCGGCGCAGCACCCCGTCGACGTGGGCGACCGCGGCCTCGCGCGCCGCGGTCGCGTCGCCGCGATCGAGGCCGTCGACGATCCGCGCGTGCTCGTCGTAGGCGTAGCGACGGTTCGCGGCGTCGTTCCACATGGCACTGCGGTACAGGTGGGTGACGGTGTCGAGCCGTGCCAGCGTCGCACCCAGGGTCGGGTTGCCGGCGGCGTCCCGGATCGCGGCGTGGAAGGCGATGTCGGCGAGACGGTCCTCGACCTCGTCAGCCGGCGCGCCCAGACGCTCGCACTGCATCTCGAGGCTCGTGCGCAGCGCGGCGAGCGCGCCCGCGGAGATGCGGTCGGCCGCCAGCTGCGCGGCGAGGCCGTCGAGCTCGCGGCGCACCGCGAACGCGTCCGCGAGCCGCGCGTCGTCGATGCGCGCCACCCGGGCGCCCGCGTAGGGCGTGTGTGTGGCCACGCCCTCCGAGATCAGCTGCTGCACGGCGTCGCGCACCGGGCTGCGACTCACTCCGAGCTCGCGTGCGAGAGCCGGCACGCTGAGGGCCTCGCCCGGCGCCAGGTGCCCGGTGAGGATGCGGCCGCGCAGGTCGAGCAGGACACTCTCGGCCAGCAGAGGGGAGGCGATGGCAGACATTGCATGCAATCTTAGGATTCCTCCCGGCGCCCGCCACACTCCTCCTCGATCTGGTAACACGATGGTTACCTGCCGGAAAAGCGGGCGGCACGTATGGGGCTTGTACTGGTTGCGCGGGCAGATTACATGCAATCTGCCCGGCGGTTCGCCGTCGCCCGATCGCGTCCGGGATTCGACGCATCCGTTCGAAGGATCACCCATGACCACCGCAGAAGACATGCAGGAGCTGCAGAAGGAACGCCGGATGGGCGGGGAGGGCGTCGTGTCCACCCGTCGCGAGCTGCGCCGCATCGACCTGTCCGACTTCGAGGACCGCTTCGAGGAGATCGCCGACCGGCTGTGGCAGGCGGCGACCGAGGTGGGGTTCTTCCAGATCGTGAACCACGGGATCCCCCAGGAGGACGTCGACCGCGCGTTCGCGATGTCGGCCGCGCTGTTCGGCCTGCCCGCCGAGGTGAAGGAGCAGTACCCGCTGCGCAAGGCGGACAACGCCGGCTACGAGTACCGCTCGCAGGTGCGGCCCTCGATCGGGGTCCCCGACCAGAAGGAGAGCTACCAGATCACGCGGCCGTTCATGGCCGGCCTCTGGCCCTCCGACGCCGAGCTCGCCGGCTTCCGCGACGTCATCCTCGGCTTCGAGCACGAGTGCTGGGCACTCGCGATGCGGCTGCTGTCGTGCTTCGCGGTGAAGCTCGGCTTCGACCGCGACTTCTTCGCCCGCGCCCACGACCCGGAGCAGGACACCTATCAGAGCACGCTGCGGCTGCTGCACTACTTCGCCGTGCCCGAGGAGGCGCGCGGCACGGACGCGCCGTGGCGCGCCGGCGCCCACACCGACTTCGACGTGCTGACGCTGCTGTTCCAGCGCGACGGCCAGGGCGGCCTGGAGGTGCTCCCCGGCAAGGAGATGGAGACCGAGGAGTGGACCGCCGTCGAGCCCACGGGCGACTCGATCACCTGCAACATCGGCGACATGCTGATGCGCTGGAGCGACGACGTGCTGCCATCGAACTTCCACCGGGTGCGCGGACCGCGCGCGGGCGAGAACCAGGACGCCCGCTACAGCATCGCCTACTTCGCGCAGGCCAACCGGGATGTCGTGATGACCAGCCCCACCGGCGCCTGGGAGCCCGTCACCGCGCGCGATTACATCCTGCAGCGCATCGCGGCGAACTACGGCGGCTAGGGTGCGGCGCGCAGGTCGAACCACGCCTCCGCCCGCGCGATGTCAGATCCGCCGCGTCACGCCGACGACGCCGTCGAAGGGAACGGGCACCGTCACGATCCAGCGCTTGGCCGGTATCGCCGTGCCGACCCGCGTCACGTACTCGTCGGTGCTCAGGACGTACTCGTCCCCGGCGGCGTCGAGCCTCGCCGGCACGACGACGCCGTCGCGGAACAGGACGAGGAGCTCCCCCGCGGCGACGTCCCCGGCCCCCGTGCTCAGGCGCGCGCCGGGATAGAGATGACTGTGCGGTATCGACCACGCCGGCACCTCGTCGTTCCCACCGGCCATGGCACCACCTTAGAGGGGTCCGCGGGGGTCATCGCCCACTGGCGTCGTCGAGCAGGTCGATCTCATCCGCGGTCAGCTCCAGCCGGACGGCGTCGGAGATCACACCGAGCTGATCCGGCACCCGCGCGCTGCTGATCGGCGCCGCCACGGTGGGCTTGGCCAGGAGCCACGCGAGCGACACCGCCCCGGGCGATGTGCGGTGCGCCGTCGCGACCTCGTCCAGGACGGCGAGCACACGGCGGCCCCGGTCCGTGGCGAGATAGGCGTAGCCCGTCTGCGCCCGAGGTCCGGTCACGGTCACCCCGTCGCGGTATTTCCCGGTGAGGAAGCCGCGCGCCACAAGAAGATCCCGCGAAACCGCCGCTCACGACGGCCCCGCGCGCGCTCAGCGCGCGGAGGCGTGCGGGGAGTGCGCCGCCGCGCTCGCCATGCCCCCGAACACACGCACCGCGACCTCGAGCGCCGTCCAGCCCGGCGTCGTCAGGCGGGAG
>JASGDW010000134.1:0-17876 GCA_047606965.1 Microbacterium sp. | reverse complement strand
CTTCCGCATTCGATTCTATGCTCGGAAAAAAACATGGACGAGGGCCTGGTATTTTCTTCGAATGATGGGTCTGTATCGCTTCGGTGAGTTGCGTGCGAAGCTGGTGTCAGGGCGCGAAAATCGGCACACGGCCGTGGCCGCTTTCGACGAGGACCGGCACGGCTGACGGGGTCCTCGTCGGCCCGACGGTGAGTATCGAATCTGCAACGAGGCTGCCAGGTCGATCCTCGTGCCGATCGGTCTGATGGATCATTTGTGTGTGTACAAGGCGTCGCGCAGCGCACCGATTACGAACCCTCGCGCATCTGCGAGTCTCTCGGCAGCGGTAGCGATTTGAGCGTCGTACGTGTCCCGTCTGTCGGGATCGTCCAGCAGAGCTCTTGCCTGTGAGTGGACGTGGAGTGCGTCGAAATTGTTGACGGAGTGAACCCAGTCGGACAGCCCGAGATCACCGAAGGCACCGAACCCCTTGCGCTCGTACGCGAGGTGTATTACGTAGTGGCCGGCCGCGAGCGCCATGAGTGCAGCGTGCAGTCGAACCGCTATTACCACGCGAGGCTGACCGCCCGGATTCATCAGCGTCTCGCGCGACAGAGTCGTTCGTGGTGTCAGTGTCGCCGCCGCAGGACGATCGTCATTGCCGCCAGTGGTGCTCTGCACGTATCCGTCGTACGTACCCAGCATCCGCCCCAGGTCGTATATTGCCGAGCTCACCTTCCCGTGCACTGCTCGGATGGACAGCACGGGAATCTGTGCCGCAGGCTGCCCGGGGCGTCGACCCACGGCGACCGCCGCGGTGGCGAGATCGGGCACACGCTTGCTTGTGGGGCCACCGACCTCCTGCATTGAGCGGTCGTCGCGGAGCATCACCGAGTCGACCTTGCCTAGCAGCTGTCGTAGCGGCCGGCGAAGACCATAGCGGGCTGGTCCGATGCTCTGAGGCAGATAGACGGTGGGCGTTCGAGTGCGCGCGGCGGCGCGCAACTGCGATGCGTGTGTGAGCAACATCTTCACCGTCTCGACGGGCGTCCCTGCGCGCAGATAGCCTCCACCGACAGCGACGACGAGGTCGAAGTCATCCATCGTTCTCAGCGTGTGGCGGAAGCCGGCGTCCCAGCCTCGCGCGCTCGGCGTACTCCGCAGCACAGTGACGTCGAGATCAGAGAACGTCTCCGGTCGGATCGCGAGCATAGTGACTGCGACATCGTCACCGAGCGCCTCGCGGATGAGCGCGAGCGTCTCGTGAACCAGCAGGCCGTCACCGGCGTTCTCAGCGGAATAAGCGTGGAGCACCAGCACCCTCGGTCGTGGCATCAGAGCAGGCCCTCGTATACGTCGACGTGCTTGGCGACGCTTGCTTCCCAGGAGAAACGGGCGGCCCATCGACGTCCTTCCCGCAGGCAGGCCTCTCGTGCATCGCGATCGGTCAACGCCCGCACGGCGCCTTCGGCGATGCCGTCCGTGTCGATCTCCGGGAACCACAAGGAAGGGCCGGCGACATCCACCAGCGAGCCCCGATCGGAGGTCATCACGACCGTTCCAGCCGCGAGCGCCTCCAGAACGGGGAAGCCGAATCCCTCGTAGAGGCTGGGGAAGAGGAAGGCGGTCGCCGCCTGCATGAGAGCCACGCGGTCCTGATCCGACACGAAGCCGAGCTGGATCGTGTTCGTCGCGGAGGCGAGCCGAGCGAGAGTCGCCTCCGAGTTCCACGCCGGTCTGCCGGCGATCACGAGGGGAACGCCCAGATCGCGTACGTCGGGGCGTTCGAACGCCTCGATCAGCGGCACGAGGTTCTTTCGGGGCTCGATGTTGCCGAGGTACAGCGCGAAATCGCGCGGCAGGCGGCTGCCGATCTCCTCCGACAGGGGAGTCGGGGTCGCGAACCGGTCGACGTCGATGCCGTGTTCGATCGTGGTGATGCGTGCGGAATCCACGCCGAAGACCTCCTCGATGTCGCGCGCGCTCGAGCGGGACACCGTGATGACGCGGTCGGTCGAGTCGATGGCCCGCTGCACCCGAGAGCGCCAGATCTTCTCCTGGCGCGGATTGCGCGCGTCGGAGATCCAACGGCTCGCAACCCCGTGCACCGTCACCACCGAAGGGCGGCGCGTCTTGATCAACGGGCCGGTGTCGGCCACGTAGTGCAGCACATCGCCGACCTCGCCGGAGCGCAGACCGGCCTCGGTCTCACGCAGCAGGGTGAGGGCTGGATGCCTCCCCATCGGTATCTTTCCCACGGGTATGCCGCGAGAGGTCAGACCGGACGCGATCGCGCGTGCGTAGGTGGTGTTGCCGCCGGTATGGCGATCGAGGATTCTGCTCGGCATCAGGATTCTCATGGTCGGGCTCCGGGTTCGTGTCGATGATGCGGTTGCCGTCAACGTCTGGTCGACGCCAGCCCGATGCCGTACGCCGAGGTCAACTGGCGCGATTGCTCCCGGGGGTTGTTCGCGTCGAACGCGCGACGAGCAGCCTCATGCGTCCTTCCCCTCAACTCGGACGAACGGAGCAGATCCCCGATCCGGCGCGCAGCGTCGTCCTCGTCGGCGAGGATCTCCGGGGGAAGCCCCAGGGTGTACGGGCGTCTGATCGCCAATGCTGGCGTTCCCACCGCCACCGCCTCCAGCAGAGCGATCGGAAACCCCTCCCACGACGCCGTGTGCAGATAGATCGTGGCTCGGCCCATCAGCTCCAGTACGTCCGCGCGGTCCAGCCAGCCGGTTATCTCCACCCCGGCGTCTGCCAGCTGCCGGCGCAAGACGTCATCCGCGCCGTCGCCGATCCACACGAACCTCGTGGGCGAGCTTTGAGGTTGCTCGCGGATCGTCGCGGCGATCTCGGCGAAGGCGGTCGTGCCCTTCTGCTGCATGATCCGTCCCACTCCGACCACGAGCGCCTCATCGTGCTGCGGTGTCGCGCGGGAACTGTCCTGCGGCGGGATGCGTGCGACGTTCGTGACATAGAGGGTGCTCGCCCGGGCGGAAAGCCGACGAGACAACTCCTGTTCTCGCCGACCGCAGGCGATGAACACGGTCGTGTTCTTCGCGAGCGCCCATTCGACGGCGAGGAAGCCGAGCCGTACCGGGCCTGCGACATCACGACGCTCGAAAGGGAAACAGTGAGGCGTATAGGCGATCGCGACCGACGAACGCAAGCGGGCGAGGCGTGCGTAGAAGCCGCCGAACGCGGAATGACCGTGGATGATGTCTATGCTGAGCGATCTCGACAGTCGCGAGACCTGACGGATCCGCCGCAGATGCCCGTCGCCGAAGACCGTGATGCTGGTGAAGCATTCCAACTCGTCCTCGTCGAACGACGCGTCGTTGCTGCGGGCGAAGATGAGGTGGTGCTCGACGTCGTGGGCGCGCTGAGCATAGCTGATGACCGCATCCGCGAGCCCGCCGCCCATTCGCTCGACCACGTGCAGCACGCGCGGTCGAGCGACGAGGGATGATTCTTTCAACGTGTGCCTTCGGTATGCGTGAGAGGGGCCCCGACCCTCAATGCGCGCTCTCTCCGGGCGCGAGGGCCGCCTTGGCGGTCTTCGCGAGGATGGCGAGATCGCCGAGTATCGACCAGTTCTCGACGTACGACAGGTCGAGTCGGACGGTGTCCTCCCACGACAGGGTCGACCGGCCGCTCACCTGCCACAGGCCCGTTATCCCCGGTTTCACGAGGAACCGGCGGTGGACATGAGTCGCATACTGCTCGACCTCGAGTGGCAGCGGCGGTCGCGGTCCGACGAGAGACATCGAGCCGCCGATCACGTTGAACAGCTGGGGGAGCTCGTCGAGGCTGTACTTGCGCATGATCCGGCCGATCGGCGTCACACGCGGGTCGTTCTTCATCTTGAACAGCACTTCATTGCCCGAATCGATGCCCTGCTCATGACGCTCACGCTGAAGACTCTCAAGAAGCTCTTCCGCGTTGGTCACCATCGAACGGAACTTGAGCATGGTGAACTCGCGTCCCCGGCGTCCGATTCGGATCTGACGGAAGAAGATCGGCCCGTCTGAAGAGAGCCGGATGCCCATCGCGAGCAACGCGAAGATCGGGCTCAGCAGGACCACGCCGATGATGCTGGCGGAGATGTCCAGGGCGCGCTTGAGCAGGAGCTGTCCCTTGCTGAAACGAGGCGTCTCGACGTGGATCAGGGGAAGACCCGCAACGGGTCGCGTGTGGATCCGCGGGCCGGCGATGTCCACGATGCTCGGCGCGAGCACGAGGTGCTGGCGTCCGGCCTGCAGGTTCCAAGAGATCTGCTTGACCTTCGAGGGAGGCAGCTCGTCGGTGCTCGTCACGGCGACGGTGTCGGCGTCCGTGGCGATCATGGCGCGCTCGATGGCGTCCACACTGCCCATCACGGGGATGTCCGTGCCCCGGATCGTCGACGCGATCGTGCCCGAAGGGGTGCACGCACCGACGACGTGATAGCCGGCTCTGCTGTTCCGCTGGAGTTCTCGCGCGATCTGTGCGACGGAGGTCTCCGAGCCGACGAGAAGGACGCGGGCGGCGTATCGGCCCATCGACCTCTGCGCATTGAGCCATTGACGCCAGAGCCAGCGTTCGAGGAAGAGGACGAGCACGCCGACGGGAAGGCTGATCAGGAGGTACCCGCGTGCGAGGTCGACTCGGAGGAGGAAGGCCAGGATCGCGATGAGGCCGAAAAGCCTGAAACTGGCATCCACGATGCGGATGTATTCGGTGTTTCCGGTGCCGATTATCCGATAGCTGCGGGAATCGAGGAACGAGAGCGACCACATCCACGACACGACGAGGGCGCCGGAGAACACCCAATAGGAGATGTCGGTGATCCGGCTGTCAGCACGCATCGCGATCTGCGCCTCGCCTGCGCCGAACCATGCGATCTGCGTCCCGTAGGCGACCCAGATCAGCACCAGCAGGTCGCTGATCCACAGTCGCAGGGCGTACGAACGTCGCCAGTCCCTCGCCGATCCTCGAGAACCGATCACCGCCGGACCCCCGTTCGGGGAAACGATCCTGCCCACTGCCTGAGCGATCGTTACCACCTGTCCTCCGTCCCGGTTCCCGGTCGGGACGCTAGCAGACCAATGTCACGCGAATGTGTCGTGTGACCCCTCCGAGACGGGCTCATGTCGTGGCGCTGGTCGGCTGCTCACTCCCGGCCTGCGTGATATTCGCTTCACGATATCCGTAGCCGCCGTAGCCATATCCGTAGCCATACCCGTAATACGAGTCGGGTCCGCGCGTGGGCACCATCGACATCACGACGCCCGCGAGCTTCGCGCCGACCGTGTGGAGCGCCTCGACCGCGCCGGCGAGCTGGTGGCGGTTCGTGCGGCCGGCGGCGACGACCATGATCGCCCCGCTCATCGAGGTGGAGAGCACGGCGGCGTCCGTGACCGGCAGCAGCGGCGGCGCGTCGCACAGCACGACGTCGAAGCCGTTCTCCAACACTTCGATCAGGCTGTGCATCTGACCGGAGCCGAGCAGCTCGCTCGGGTTCGGCGGGATCTTTCCCGCCGGCAGCACGAACAGGCTGCGGCCACCCCATGGCAACATCACGTCGCCCAGCTTCGCGCGGCCGATCAGGACGTCGGTGAGCCCGACGCCGCCCTCGATGCCGAGATATTCGGCGACCTTGGGCTTGCGCAGATCGGTGTCGACCAGCGCGACGCGCTTGCCGGCGTCCGCCAGCGCGATCGCCAGGTTGATCGTGGTCGTCGACTTGCCTTCGCTGGGAACGGAGCTCGTGACGACGAAGCTCGAGCGGCCGCCCATGTCGAGGAACTGCAGGTTGGTGCGCAGCGACCGGAACGACTCCGCCCGAGGGCTCAGCGGATCCGCATGCACGATGAGCGGTCGTTCTTTCACCTTCGCATCGAAGGCGATCACGCCGATCAGCGGTGCGTCGGTGATGGCGGCGGCGTCCTTCGCGGACCGCACCCGGGTGTCGAGCACCGTGCGCAGCACGGCCACGCCGATGCCGAGCGCGAGGCCGACGAGCCCGCCGAGCGCGAGATTCAGAGGCACGTTCGGGCTCGACGGGGAGAGAGCGGGCTGTGCGTCGCTGACCCGCGTCAACCTCACGGGGCTGGTGTCGGAGCCGTTCGGCGTCTCGATCGCCTCGACGGCGGAGGTGAGACTCGAGGCGATGGCATTGGCGATGTCGGCCGCTTGCACCGCGTCGGCGTCCGTCACCGTGATCGTGATCAGCGTCGTGCTCGTCGTGTTCGACGCTGTGACCTTCGAAGCGAGCTGCGACGCCGTCTCTCCCAGGCCCAGGTCGGCGATGACCGTGTTCAGAACGATCGGCGTCTTGACGAGATTGGTGTACGTCGTCACACGCGCTTGCGAGAAGGTAGAACCCTGGGTCAACTCCTGGACGGAGTCGCTGCTCGTCTGGGTCGACACGAAGACGGTGCTCGACGCCTCGTACATCGGCGTGCGCGTCAGGCTGTATGCCGCGGCGGCGCCGATGCCGACGAGGAAGATGATCCCGATGATCAGCCAGTTCTTCCGGAGAATGCGGATGTAGTCAGTCAGTTCCATGCAGGCTTCTCCGTAGTGCGCGGCGTATGGCTGCCCGCAATCCTGCCATATCGATGTGACGCCTTTGTGGCGGTGGCGTCTCCGGGGGTGACGGCACGGGTGTCTTCGGGGGTGACAGGCCGGGCGTCTCGAGGGGCGACGGCGAGGACGTCTCAGGGGGCGACGGACAGGCGGAGCGCTCTCGTGACCCCGTCGAGCGCAGGCATGAGCTGCTCTCCGGAGCGCTGATACGTCTCGCGCGACCGGCCGAACGGGTCGATCACGTCGTCGTCGGCCGGCTCGGCCGGGCCGAGGACCACACCGCGTGCGCCGGCGACCGACGCAGCCATGGCACGCACCCGAGCCCCGGCATCCGCCCCGCCGGCATCCGCCGCTCGACGCAGCTCGTCGTCGCTGAACTCGGCCTGCAGCCGTGCGAACTCGCGCACCGTGAACGTCGAGCGCAGACGCGTCGGGGCGAGCTCGGCGATCTCGCGTCGATGGTCGCGTGTCATGGCGAGGATCAGGTCGGGGGCGGCGAGGTGCTGCTCGGTGAGGAAGCGGGAGCGGTGGGCAGCGGCGGCCGTCGCCGGGACCCCGGCCTCGACGGCGAGCTGCACGGCCTCCTCGGGCATCGCCGCATCCGGCAGGCCGCGGGTGCCCGCGCTCTCGACGGCGGCCCCGAGATCGGCGAGTCGCATGCGCAGCACGAGAGCGGCGAGAGGGGAACGGCAGATGTTGCCGGTGCACACGGTCAGCACGGTGAACACCGGCATCCTCCCCTTCGCGCGATAACGTGGGCGCGTGTCCGATCAGCCTAGCGGCGTCGACCTCGCCGACCCCGATACCGCGTCGCCGCGCGTACGGCGCCGACGCTCGTCACATCGCACCGACTGGCGGTTGGGCGGTCGCACCGTGGCCCGCTGGCGGGAACGGACGCTGGCCATCGGGCTCGTCGCGGTCGGCGTGTCCATCATCGTCGGCGCTCTGATCACCACCCTCTGGACCGCCTCATGGGCGCCGTCCGTGGCCACCACCGTCGGCTGGCTCGGGATGCTGACGGCGGTCGTCTGGGCGCTGTCGCGGTCGCGGCCGATCGGCCTGTTCGCCTTTCGACGGGTGGACCTGCTGTTCGGCCTCGGGCTGGGGATCGCGCTTCGTACCGTGGATGGCTGGATCGACGTCGGGCTGGGCGGCAGCGGCGCTTTCCCGTCCTACGCGACGATCAACGGGGCATTGTCGAGCAGCTGGTGGTTCGATGATCTGCTGGGCCCGGTGCTTATCGCGCCTCCGCTTGAGGAATTGTTCTTCCGCGGGGTGCTGCTCATATCGCTGTACACCCTGCTGCGTCGGCCTTTCGGCAAGATATCGGCAGGATTTGTGGCGTTTCTCGTCACGACCGGATTCTTCGTGCTCCTGCACGCGGTCTCCTTCGACAGCGGCTCCGCGGCGGCCATCTCGCTTGCGCTGCTCGGGGGTGTCTGCGCCGCCGTTGTGCTGCTCACCGGCCGCATCTGGGCGGCGATCCTGACCCACGCCGTCTACAACGCGACTTTCGTCGTTCTCGCCGTTCTCGGCACTCTGCTGGGATGAGGGGTGAACTTCCGGGGTGATTCCGGGGGTGAATGAGAAGTTCGTCGTCTTGTTACCTCGTAGTAACACGCGGACGTGCGGTATGAGAATCGGTCGGGTAGCATCGAACGCGGTTGGGGGTTGCAGATCTTCACACGGATCACTGGATGGCCCCGCTTTCCCCCCCCGGGAAAAATTGTCATTTTATTGAAGAAAGCTTGCGAGGAAGACCATGATCAAGAGAGCAATCGCCATCGTCGGTCTGGCCGGTGCCATCGTGCTGTCCGGTGCCCTGGCGGCCAACGCAGCCACCACCTACCCCGTCACGGGTGACATCACGGTTTCGTCGTCCACCGTCGCTCCCGGCGGGAGCGTCACCGTGTCCGTCACCGATCTGTCCACCGACGACGACGTGGTCTTCAGCGTCACCGGTCCCGGCATCGTCTCGGGCAGCCTGTCGTCCATCGTCGCCGCTGCCACCACCGGCACCACGACCGTCACCAAGACGCCGTCGGACGGTTCGGTGAGCGCGACGTTCACCGTCCCGAGCGATGGTTCGGGCACGTACACCATCCTGGTCACGCAGGACGGCACGACGATCGGCAGCGTCGCGGTGACGGCCACCTCGTCTTCGTCGAGCAGCAGCAGCCTCGCCGTCACCGGTGGCACCACTCCGGTCGCGGCCGTGTGGGTCGGCGCCGGTGCGCTCGGCCTCGGCGGGATCGCGATCGCCGCGGCGACCGCCCGCCGCCGCGCACGCGCGCAGCGCTGAGCACCAGCATCCCCTTCATGACAGAGGCTCCGGGTCACGGCCCGGAGCCTCTGCCATCGTCCGGTGCGGCACCGTTCGTCCGTCCCGGCATCGCCCTCGTCGTGGCCGGCGCCGGATTCATCGCCGCCTTCGTGGTCACCTCGCTCTATACGCAGCTGTGGCGGCCGGGCCTGCTGACGGCGCCGCCGGCCGTGCTGGCGCTGCTCGACCTCGTGATCGTGCTCGCGCCCTACTGCGTTGCGATCGTCGTGGCGGCGCGATGGGGGGGCGGTGACAGCGGGCTGCGCGGCTGGTCGCCGCTGGGCATCGGGTTCGGCCTCTCGCTCGGTGTGCTCGCGCGAGGGGTGACCGAGCTGCTGGCCCCCACGACCGGCAGCCTGACAGGCGCCTTCTCGGCGGACGCCGACGGCACCGTCGTGGCCGGGCTCGTGGTCAGCGCGGCCGGCGCAGTGCTCGTGTCGCCGCTGATCGAGGAGCTGTTCTTCCGCGGTGTGATCCAGCGGGCGACGGCGCAGGCGGCGGGAGCCCGAGGGTCGGCGTTCGCCGCCGTTGCCGCTGTGACGCTCTCGGTGCTGGCGTTCGTCGCCGCGCATCTGCTGGTGGCCGACAGCTCGGCATGGCCGACCGAGATCGCCGCCACGTTGCCGCTGGGACTTGCTGCGGCGCTCGCCACGGCCTTCACCCGCGGGATCGGTGCGGCACTGGTCGGCCATGTCGTCTTCAACCTCGGCGGGATCCTGCTGCTGCTCGCGTGAGGCGCCCCGGCGGCGCGGGCCCGTAGACCGACGAGGGCTTCTGCGTCGTCGCCGCTGCGCTCGCAGCGGTGACGGGCGCTCGCCGGTGCCGGAGGAGAGCCCCGGTGCACCGCAGCGTCGCGGCCCTCTGTCTCCTCGCTCGCCGGGTGCGCGTGTCATAACTCAGTCCGGTCGGGCGCGCGGAAGGGGAGCGGGCCCGGGATGACGGGGCGGTCCGTGTCCGGAGTCGGAAGCGAGGCGGAGTTATGACACAGGGCGCGGGTCAGCCACGGGGCGCTGCGGGGTCTGCCGCGCCCCCGTACGGGGCGCGGCCGGCGGGGGTCCTCAGCCGAAGCGGCCGGAGACGTAGTCCTCGGTGGCCTGCACGGACGGGGTCGTGAAGATCGTCGAGGTGTCGTCGTACTCGATGAGCTTGCCGGGCTTGCCGGTGCCCGCGATGTTGAAGAACGCCGTCTTGTCGCTGACCCGCGAGGCCTGCTGCATGTTGTGCGTGACGATCACGATCGTGTAGACGCTCTTCAGCTCCTCGATGAGCTCCTCGACCGCGAACGTCGAGATCGGGTCGAGGGCCGAGCACGGCTCGTCCATGAGGATGACGTCGGGCGAGACGGCAACCGTGCGGGCGATGCACAGACGCTGCTGCTGTCCGCCGGAGAGCCCCCCGCCGGGCTTGTCGAGCCGGTCGCGCACCTCGTTCCACAGATTCGCGCCGCGCAGCGACTTCTCCACGATCGCGTCCTGGTCGGACTTCGAGAGCCGGCCGCCGTTGAGCTTGACGCCGGCGAGCACGTTCTCCCTGATCGACATCGTGGGGAACGGGTTCGGCCGCTGGAACACCATGCCGACGTGTCGGCGGACCAGCACCGGGTCGACGCCGGCGCCGTAGAGGTCTTCTCCGTCGAGCTTCACCGAGCCCTTCACGTAGGCGCCGGGGATGACCTCGTGCATCCGGTTCAGGGTGCGCAGGAACGTCGACTTGCCGCACCCGGACGGCCCGATGAAAGCCGTCACCGTGCGGGGCTCTATGTGGATGCCGACGCCCTCGACCGCCAGGAAATCGCCGTAGTAGACGTTCAGATCGGTGACTTCGATGCTCTTGGACACGAGGACTCTCCTGCCTGCCGCCTCAGCGGCCTGCCTTCGGGGCGAACCGTGCCGCGATCAGACGCGCGACGAGGTTCAGGACGACGACCATGATGATCAGAAGCAGCGCGGCGCCCCACGCCTCCTGGTGCGACATGTCGGGCTGCGACTGGTCGGGGAACGCGTAGCCGGTGTATGAGAGCACCGCGAGCGTCGACATCGAGCCGGAGAACGGGTCGGTGTTCAGCGACGACGTGTAGCCGGCGGCGATGTAGATCGGCGCGGTCTCGCCGATGACCCGGGCGATGGCGAGCACCGCCGCGGTGACCAGGCCGGCGACCGAGGTGCGCAGCACGACCTTGACGATGGTGCGCCACTTCGTCACGCCGAGGGCGTACGCCGCCTCGCGCAGCTCCATCGGGACGAGCTTGAGCATCTCCTCGCTCGAGCGCACGACCGTGGGGATCATGAGCACGCACAGGGCGATCGCCGCGGAGAACCCGCTGAACGCCTTCGGGCCGACGATCAGCGAGAACAGCGCGAACGCGAACAGGCCCGCGACGATCGAGGGGATGCCAGTCATCACGTCGACCAGGAACGTGATCACCCGGCGGACCGGGCTCTTCGGGCTCGCGTACTCGGTGAGCCAGACCGCGGTGAGCATGCCGATCGGCAGGGAGATGATCGAGGCGATGCCCGTGATGATGAGGGTGCCCACCAGGGCGGGGCCGGCACCGGCCACCGTCGTGGTCTCCAGCGTGTCCCAGTCGAAGGCAGAGGTCTCCGCGCCGAAGATGAACGACGGTGTGAGGGAGGTGATCCCCTGCGCGACGACGGTCCACAGCAGCGAGACGAGCGGGATGAGCGCGAGCACGAACGCGGTCGTCACCACGCCGCGCATCACCCTGTTGGTCGCCTGGCGACGGTCCTCCGCGATGAGGGAGACGACGCCGATCGTCACGAGATAGAGGATCGTGCCGACGACGAGCCAGCCGACGACGTTGAAGCCGTCGCCGCCCAGTGCGAAGAGCCCGAACACGGCGGCGCTGGCCGCGAAGGAGCCGATCAGGAGGTACAGCTCGGAGCGGCGGGGCAGCCGCCCGGCGTGGAGCGAGACGGGCCGGTTCGGCGTCTTGTCGAGGCGGGCCGCGGTGGTTGCGGTCATGATGTCGCCGCCTCCGCCCTGCGTGCCCGCGAACGGCGGCCGCGGCTGCCCGACGTCGAGCGGCCGATGATCCAGCGGGCGACGAAGTTGACCGCGAACGAGATCACGAACAGGGCGAGGCCGGTGGCGATGAGCACCTCGCGCTGCAGCCCGTTGGCGCCGCCGAACTGGAGGGCGATGTTCGCGGCGATCGTGCCCGGGTTGTCGTTGCTGTTGAGCACGAACGAGTAGATGAACTGCGGGGAGACGATCATGGCGATCGCCATCGTCTCGCCGAGGGCGCGGCCCAGGCCCAGCAGGACGGCGCTCACGATGCCGCTGCGGGCGTAGGGGAAGACCGCCATGCGGACCATCTCCCAGGTGGTCGCGCCCAGCGCGAGCGCCGCCTCCTCGTGCAGGCGCGGGGTCTGCAGGAAGATCTCGCGGCTGATCGAGGTGATGATCGGCAGGATCATGATCGCCAGCACCATCGCACCGGCGAGGATCGTGCCGCCCGCCGCGGAGGCCTCGGAGGAGAAGAAGGGCAGCCAGCTGAGGTGATCTGCGGCGAAGTCGTTGAACGGCGTGAGGAACGACCGCATCGTGTACAGGCCCCACAGGCCGAAGACCACGGAGGGGACTGCGGCGAGCAGATCGATGATGTAGCCGAGCACGCCGGCGAGGCGGCGGGGCGCGTAGTGCGAGATGAACAGCGCGATGCCGATCGCGACGGGCGCACCCATCAGCAGCGCGAGAAGCGATGCCCAGATCGTGCCGAAGATCAGCGGGCCGACGTAGCTCCAGAAGCTCGAGAACCCGACCGTGTTGCCGGCGGTGGAATCGAGGATCTGCGAGTCCGTGGACCAGTTCGCCGTGATGGCGGGGACGGCCTGGATGATGAGGAAGATCGCGACGCCGGCCAGGATCACCAGGATGAGCCAGGCGGCCCCGCTGGACAGGCCGAGGAAGACACGGTCTCCGGCCTTGCCCGGCGACTTCAGAGCCGCGGTGGCGGCCGGGCCCTCGAGGGCCCGGCCGCTCGCGGCTGGCGTTGCAGCGCTCACAGGATCAGTTCGCCGCGGTGATCACTCGACGGTGGCCAGCGTCGCCTGGACCTCGTCCAGGATCGACTGCGGAAGCGGGACCGAGTTCGCCTTCGCCGCGGCGACCTGCTGGCCGGTCGAGGTGGCGATGAACTGGAGATAGGCGATCGTCGCGTCCGCGTTCTCGGTGTCGGTGAACTCGAGCGGGATGATCGCGTACGACAGCAGCGGGATCGGGTAGGCGTCGGCGTCCTCGTTGATCGCGTCGTAGTCGAACGCCAGAGAGAGGTCGCCGTCGACGCCGTTCGAGTTCTCGGTCGCACCGGCCGTGAACGCCTCGGAGACCGCGTCGGAGGTCAGCTCGATGCCGTTGACCGACGCCGCCGAGACGCCGTCGATCAGCGCCGAGTTGTCGAGGTAGCCGATCGAGCCGGCGACCCCAGCGATCTCGGTCGCGACCGCGCCGCCGCCCTTCTGCGCGTCGACACCGGTGATGTCGGCCGGGAAGGTGCCCGAGCCCTCCCACGTCCAGTCGGTCGGATCGGAGGCGTAGAGGAAGTTGGTGAAGTTGTTCGCGGTGCCCGAGGAGTCGGAGCGGACGACGACGTTGATCGCCTGGTCGGCCAGCGCCGTCCCGCCGTTGTCGGCCGTGATCGCGTCATCGCTCCAGTTGGTGATCTGTCCCGAGAAGATCTTCGCGATGGTCTCTGTCGAGAGGTTGAGGGTGTCGGAGATCGAGCTGTTGTACGCGACCGCGACGCCGTCGAGGTAGATCGGCAGGTTGACCGCGCCGCTCGTGTAGGTCGCCGCCGCCTGCGTGGTCTCGTCGGCCGTGAGCGGCGCGTCCGAGCCGGCGAAGTCGAGCGAGCCGGCGATGAAGTTGGTGCGGCCGCCGCCGGAGCCGAGCGTCTTGTCGTAGTTGATGGTGACGCCGGTGGCGACCGAGGTGAACGCCGCGGCCCACGCGGTCTGTGCGTTGGCCTGTGCGGACGAGCCGCCCGCGGTGACGGTGCCGGACAGGGAGGCGTCGATGGACGCGGACGCCGACGCGGAGCTGCTGTCGGAGGTGCTGCTGGACGCACAGCCGGCCAGGGCGACCGCTGCGACGGCGGCGAGGGCGCCGACCTGAGCAAGACGAGTGATCTTCACTTCTGGGATCCTTCACGGGTGAGGGGATGCTCCCGGTGCGGGGCCTTTAGACGGTAGGCCGCGTTCCTTACCGGTCCGGGGTGCGCCGGTGAACGGACGGTGAACGACGCCGGGACGCCGGAGTTCAGCCGTCGGTTCCCATGAGGGCCAGCGCGGCCTCGGCGCGGATGCGCAGCGACCCGGTCACCGGTGTCAGACCGGTGGCGGTGACGCCGGCCTGCCCGTTCACGCTGACGGCCGCGGTGAACAACGCCTGCACCTCGACGGTCACCGCCGGGTCGGGATAGCTGCGGCATCCGATGAGGTATTTCACCATCGCGAGCGGGTAGGCCCCCTCATCCGGGGTGCGGTCGATCTCGACGCCCACCCGTGTCGACGGCTCCTCCGTCTCGGCGGTCACCGCCTGCACGGCGCGGGCGGCGGCGGTGGTGGTCGCGGCGACATAGGTGTCGCCCACGCGCAGCAGCGCGGCGGCGAGGCCGCCGGCATCCGTCGTCTCCACGTACCCGATCGAGCCGATCGTCTCGGCGACCGTGCCGGCGACATCGGTCGTCCCCCGTCCGCCGAGCTGGGGCCAGCGGTCGACCGAGCCGTAGGTCCACACCGGCTCGGCGGCGGCGGAGAGGTAGTCGGTGAAGTTGCTCGTGACCCCCGAGGGACCGGTGGCGTGCACCGGCGTGATCGAGATGTCCGGCAGGGTCACGTCGGGGTTCTCCGCCGCGATCGCCGGGTCGTCCCACTCGGTGATGCGTCCCGTGAAGATGCCGGCGACGGTGCTGGCGTCCAGCTGCAGCTCGTCGATGCCGGGCAGGTCGTAGACGACGGAGATCGCGGAGATCGCCACCGGGATCTCCGCGAGCTCGCTGTCGGCGCTGCACCCCGTGAACGTCGTGGACTCGATCTCGCTGTCGGTGAACGTGCGGTCGGTGCCGATGAAGTCGACGGCGCCCTGCGCGAACAGCGTGCGCGCCGACTGCGTCGTGCGGGTCGTGTAGGTGACCTGCGGCTGCGGGTCCGCGAGCGCGGCGGTCCACGTGTCGATGCGGCCGGCCTGCCAGGAGAGCCCGGCACCGGTCAGCGGCACGGTTCCGCTCGCGTCGGTGGGGCGGGGCGTGTACGCGGTGGTCGACGTGCTCGGCGTCGGCGTCGTCGGCGCGTCGGTGAGCACGCTGCATCCGCTCGCCGTGAGGGCGAGGATCGCCACCGCGGCGTACACCGTGAGCCGCGGGATCATCACCGTGACATCCTAGACCGCGGGGCCCGGGCGCCTTTCTCAGACCTGGGGGAGCACCGTCTCGATCGCGGCGATGCCGGAGCCGGGGTTCGTGCGCGACAGGTGCGCCACCGAGAAGCCCGCGACCTCGAGGCTCGCCGCGCTGCCCAGGTACGAGCCGCGCAGCGTGCCGGTCGCCAGGGCCAGCTCGTTCAGGATGTCGGGCAGCACCGGTCCGTGGCTGCACACCACGGCCGGCTTGCCGCTGCGCACCCGGCGGCCGACGACCGAGCGCACGTCGGAGCGTCCCTCCTCCCACGCGTCCTGGCTGATCTCGGGGGCGGTGCGGACGCCGCGGCCCAGCGCCTTCGCGAGCGGCGTCACCGTCTGCACGCAGCGCACCGCGTCGCTGGAGACGATCCGCCGCACGCCGTAGGCGCGCAGCGGTCCGACGATGGCCTTCGCCTGGCGGGTGCCCCGCGCCGTGAGCGGGCGGACCGCGTCCGACCCGCGCCATTCGTCTCGGCCGACCGCCTTCGCATGCCGCAGCGCGATGACCGGGAACGTGTCGATCGCGCCGTCCTCGGCGAACGTCAGGAAGCTCTCCACGATCTCCACGTCCACGGGGTAGCTGAGGTAGCCCAGAGCCCGCTTCGGCGTCACCCACTCCAGGGCCGCGATCTCCTTGTTCGGCACGAAGGTCGAGGCGCGGATCGCGTCGTCGGTGGCCTGCGCCGCCCAGTAGTGCACGATCTTCTGCCGGCCCTTCGGCATGACGTACTGCGACACCCCCACCGGGACGCCCAGGCGCACCCGGATGCCGGTCTCCTCCGCGATCTCCCGCACCGCGGTCTCCGGCAGCGTCTCGCCGGGGTCGACCTTTCCCTTGGGCAGGGTCACGTCGCGATACTGCGTGCGGTGGACCAGCAGGATCAGCAGCTTCCCCTCGACGAGCCGCCACACCACGCCTCCGGCCGCGTACACGGCGGTGTCGGTCATCGGGCCGCCCGCGGGCGCCGGCGCCGCTGCACGGCGGCCATCGTGACGTCCTGGATGTCGGCGAGGGGCTTGCCGTCGGCATCCAGGTGGTGCCGCGTCCACACGCCGTCAGGGCCCAGCCACCACGAGCTGGTCTTGTCGCTCATCGCCAGCGAGAACAGGTGGTTCAGCTCGTCCAGCTGCGCGGGGGAGACGATGCGCACCAGCGCCTCGACCCGCCGGTCGAGGTTGCGATGCATCATGTCGGCACTGCCGATGTAGGCGATGGGCTCGCCGCCCGCCTCGAAGGCGAAGATGCGGGAGTGCTCCAGATAGCGGCCGAGGACCGAACGCACCGTGATGTTCTCGCTCATGCCCGGCACGCCCGGGGTGAGGCTGCAGATGCCGCGCACCCACACCTCGACCGGCACGCCGGCCTGGCTGGCGCGGTAGAGCGCGTCGATGATCTGCTCGTCGACCATGGAGTTGACCTTGATGCGGATGCCGGCGGGCCTGCCCGCCTCGGCGCCGCGGCGTTCGGCGTCGATCAGGCGCAGCAGCCCCTTGCGCAGGTGGAGCGGGGCGACCAGCAGCCGCTTGAACTTCTTCTCGATCGCGTAGCCGCTCAGCTCGTTGAATAGGCGGGTCAGGTCGCGTCCGACCTCCTCGTTCACCGTGAACAGGCCGAAGTCCTCGTAGATGCGGCTGGTCTTCGGGTTGTAGTTGCCGGTGCCGACGTGGCAGTAGCTGCGCAGCACCCCGTTCTCCTCGCGGATGACCAGGGCCAGCTTGCAGTGCGTCTTCAGGCCGACCAGGCCGTACACGACGTGGACGCCGGCCTTCTCGAGCTTGCGCGCCCACACGATGTTGTTCGCCTCGTCGAAGCGGGCCTTCACCTCGACCAGGGCCAGCACCTGCTTGCCGGCCTGGGCCGCGTCGATGAGGGCCTGCACGATCGGGCTGTCGCCCGAGGTGCGGTACAGCGTCTGCTTGATGGCCAGCACGTGCGGGTCCTTCGCAGCCTGCTCGAGGAAGGCCTGCACGCTCGTCGCGAACGACTCGTAGGGGTGGTGCACGAGCACGTCGCCCTTGCGGATCGCGGCGAAGATGTCGGCGCGCTCGTTGTTGTCGCCGGGCTGGAACGCCAGCGCCGTCGTAGGCACGTGCGGCGGGTAGCGCAGATCGGGGCGGTCGAGGCGGGAGAGGTCGAACAGGCCCCGCAGGTCGAGCGTGCCGGGGAGCCGGTAGACCTCCTGCTCGGTGATATCGAGCTCCTTGATGAGCAGATCGAGGGTGACCTCGTCCATGTCGTCGGTGATCTCGAGGCGGATCGGCGGCCCGAACCGCCGTCGCATCAGCTCGGCCTCGAGCGCCTGGATGAGGTTCTCGGTCTCGTCCTCCTCGATGACCATGTCCTCGTTGCGGGTCAGGCGGAAGGCGTGATGGTCGAGGACCTCCATCCCCGGGAACAGGTCGTCGAGGTTGTTCGCGATGAGATCCTCGAGGGTGATGTAGCGCACGTGATCGGCGCCGCGCGAGACCGCCACGAACCGCGGCAGCATCGGCGGCACCTTCAGGCGGGCGAACTCCTGCCGACCGGTCTTGGCGTTGCGGATGCGGATCGCCAGGTTCAGCGACAGGCCGGAGATGTAGG
>JASGDW010000133.1:0-13070 GCA_047606965.1 Microbacterium sp. | reverse complement strand
CGAAGCGCCCCTCGGCGGCCGTCGGCCGGCCCGGGGGCGCTCGGTGTCCTCGCCGCTTACTTCTTGTTGCGGCGCTGGTGGCGAGTCTTGCGAAGCAGCTTGCGGTGCTTCTTCTTCGCCATGCGCTTGCGGCGCTTCTTGATGACAGAACCCACGGAAAACCTCACTACGTCAGGGGTCTGGGCGCAGCCTCGCTGCTCCCGGGATCGGGCAGAGGTAAAAAATGCCTCGGAACAGTCTAGCCGACGTCGGCGATAGGTCGCTGCACGAGCTCGTCGACGGCGCTCTGCGGCACGCGGTAGCTCCGCCCGAACCGCACCGCGGGCAGCTCGCCGGCGTGGACGAGCCGGTACACCGTCATCTTCGACACACGCATGATGTCCGCCACCTCAGCGACGGTGAGGAAGCGCGCGTCGGCGAGATCCGGCATCCGGGGGTCCTTCTTCTGCTGTGGTCACGCGCCCCTGCGCGTTGTTCGACAGCGTAGAGGTCCGCGGGACGCGTGTAAACCTATGCGGCCGCTGTGACGCGCGGCCGATCGCGTCTCGCATAGCGATCACATATCCAAGACATGTCGGCGTCGAAGCGGGGACGCCGAGAGTGGAGGCATGTCCGATACCACCGCATCCACCACCGTCCTACCGCCCCTCCCCCCGCGCTCCGCCGTGGAAGCCGCCGAGGCGGGGTACGCGTCGGACTTCCTCCCCGCCGGGGCGGACGCGTCGACGGACGCGTACCCCGCGTCGGGCGCAGCGGCTGCCGAGCACGCTTCGGCGAGCGCGGGCCCCAAGCGCCGCCGGGGCGTGGTCGTCGCGATCATCGGCGGAGGCGTCCTCGCCGTCGCCCTGATCTTCGGCGGCGGGATGTGGGCCGGCTGGGCCATCGGGAGCTCGCAGAGCGTGAGCACCACGTTCGAGCAGGGCGACGCCCCCGGCGGCGGTCAGAGCGGATTCGGCCCGGGCGGCACCGACAGCGAGCAGGGCACAGTCCCGGGCCGCGAGGGCAGCGACTCGAGCGGCTCCGACGACTCGGACGCGAACTCCTAGCGGCCGGGCAGCCGTCGCAACGCGGAGGCGACGGCATGGTTCACCGACGCGGCCGCGCGGCCGACGACCTCGGCGGCATGGGCCGCCGACACCGGCAGCGACACGATCGGGACGCCGTCGTCGGCGGCGTCCTCGAAGGGCAGCAACCAGTCCTCGACCTCGACCAGCGGAGCCGCCGACAGGCTGTAGTAGCGGTGCTGCCCGTCTTCGCGCACGGAGACCAGCTCGGCGTCGCGCAGCACCTTGAGGTGCTTGGAGACCGTCGGCTGGCTGACGCCGAGCTCGGTGACGATGTGCGACACGCTCGTCCCCTGCTCGCCCACGGCGGACCGGTCGAGCAACAGCCGGAGGATGTCACGCCTGGTCGCGTCCGCGATCACGCCGAAGATGTCCGCCATGTGCTTAGGTTAGCCGTGCGGTCGCCGCTGTTCCACGACAGCACGCCGATCGCGGGGAGGAGCACCGGCGATGGCAGGCGCGACGGCCTGGCAGCGGCGATGGGCCCGGGGTTGGGATCGTGTCGCCGACGGCGCGCGCGCGTTCACGACGTCGTCGCCGGCGCGCTTCGCGATCCTCGTCTTCTCCGCGCTCGTGCTGCTGTTCACGGCGTTGCTGTCGTTGCCGGCCGCATCCGCCGACGGCCAGGTCACGCCCCTGGCGGATGCCGTGTTCACGGCGGTGTCGACGATCTGCGTCACCGGCCTGTCGACGGTGAACATGGGCGAGCACTGGTCGCCGTTGGGTCAGGTGCTCATCTACGTCGGCGTCAACATCGGCGCCCTGGGCGTGCTGACCCTCGCCTCGATCCTGGGCATGATCATCTCGAAGCGGCTGGGGCTGCGCGCCAAGCTCATCGCGGCCGGTGACACCAACCCGCTGCGCGTGCACGGCGGCCCGGTCAACGAGGGCCAGACGGTGCGGCTCGGCGAGGTCGGCCAGCTGCTGCGCACCGTGGCGCTGTCGACCGTGGTCATCGAGGCGGCGCTGGCGGTCCTGCTCTACCCCTCCCTTGTGGCGGGCGGGGTGAACCCGGTCACCGCCATCTGGGAGGCTCCATACTTCGCCGCGATGGCGTTCACGAACACCGGGTTCTCGCCCAACGCCAACGGGCTCACGCCGTTCGCCACCGACTACGTCTTCATGACGGTGCTGATGATCGGCGTATTCCTCGGCTCGATCGGGTTCCCGGTGATCTTCACGCTCTGGCGACACAGGTGGCATGTGCGCCGCTGGTCGCTGCACACCAAGCTGACGCTGATCACCACCGTCATCCTGTTCTTCGCCGGCGCCGTCGTGTTCGTCGTGCTGGAGTACGACAACCCGGCGACGTTCGGCGGGATGGACGCCTGGGACACCGCGTTCCAGTCGATGTTCCTGTCGGCCATGACCCGCTCGGGCGGGTTCTCGGTCATCGACATGGGGCAGCTGCACGGTTCCTCGCTGCTGGTCGGGTCGATGCTCATGTTCGTCGGCGGCGGCTCGGCGTCCACGGCCGGCGGCATCAAGGTGACCACGCTCGCCGTGCTCGCCCTCAGCGTCTGGTCGGAGGCGAAGGGCCGCCCGTCGGTGCAGGCCTTCGGCCGCCGCATCCCGAGCGACGTGCAGCGGGTGGCGCTCTCGGTGGTCGCCTGGGGCGCGACGATCGTCGCCGTCTCGACGATCACGATCGCGCAGCTGACCAAGGCGCCGGTCGACCAGGTGCTCTTCGACGTCGTGTCGGGCTTCGCCACGGTGGGGCTGTCGAGCGGGCTCGCCCAGAACCTGCCCGACCCCGCGATCTACGTGCTCGCGGCCACGATGTTCATGGGGCGCGTTGGTACAGTGACTCTCGCCGCGGCGGTGGCCGCGTCGACCCGTTCGCAGCTCTACGCGCTGCCGGTGGAAAGGCCGATCGTTGGTTGAGCAGATCCGCACCGACGCGCCCGTGCTCGTCATCGGACTCGGCCGGTTCGGTGCGGCGTGCGCGGGCGAGCTCGACCGCCTCGACCGCGAGGTGCTCGCCATCGACGAGAACCTCGAGCTCGTGCAGAAGTGGTCGGACCGGGTCACCCACACGGTGCAGGCGGATGCGAAGAACATCGACGCGCTCACCCAGATCGGCGCGAAGGACTTCCAGGTCGCCGTCGTCGCCGTGGGCTCCTCGATCGAGGCGTCCGTGCTCATCACCGCCAACCTGGTCGACCTGAAGGTGCCGCAGATCTGGGCGAAGGCGGTGTCCCAGTCGCACGGCAAGATCCTCGCCCGCGTCGGCGCGAACCACGTCATCTATCCCGAGCGCGAGGCCGGCGAGCGCGTCGCGCATCTCGTGAGCGGGCGGATGCTGGACTTCATCCGCTTCGACGACGACTTCGTGCTCGCCAAGATGTACCCGCCGAAGTTCATCCGCGGCGTGGGCCTGAACCAGTCCGGCGTCCGCACCCGGTTCAACGTGACCGTGGTGGGGGTGAAGAGCCCCGGCAAGCCGTTCCGCTACGCCGAGGCCGACACGATCGTGACCAACCACGACCTGATCATCGTGTCGGGCACGAACGGCGACATCGAGCGCTTCGCCTCCCTCGAGCACTGACCACCCCGCCCGATGGCGCAGCGGCGTCGCCCTCAGAAGCCGGCGGCGCCTTCGATGATCTCCGCGACCGCCTCCGGTTTTGACAGGAACGGCGAGTGGCTGGTGTCGAGCCGGCGCACTGACGATCCGGACCGGGCGGCGAGCGCCTCCTGCGCGACGACGGGGAAGATCGCATCCTGCTCGGTGATGACGTAGGTCGTCGCACGGTCCCGCCACGCCACCTGCGTGAGCGGGTCGGAGAACGAACGCGCGGCCTGCGGGAGCAGCCGGGCCGTCGCCCACGCGGCGCGGTCGGGATCGACGTCGCCGTAGAACAGCGCGCTCGGGGGCTGCCGCTCGTCGCCCGCCGTCGCGAGAGGACCGTCGATGTGCCACCAGTCCGGTTCGACGCCGCCGACGGCGGCCAGGAGCGACTCGCCCTCGTCGAGCGCGAAGGCCGCGACATAGACGATGTGGCGCACCTTCGGATCGGTCGCCCCCTGTGTGACGGGGACGCCGCCGTAGGAATGGGCGACCACCGTGACCGGACCGTCGATCGCGGCGACCGCGGCGGCGACCGCGGCGGCGTCGTCCGCCATTCCCCGCTCGGCCTTGTCGGCGGCGTGCACCGTGGGGAGGTCGAGCGCGACGACGTCCTCGCCGTGGGCGAGCAGCAGCGCTCGAGTGTCGTCCCAGCACCACGCGCCGTGCCAGGCTCCGTGGACCAGGAGGATCGTGGATCGTCGGGACATCGTCGTCTCCTTCACGAGGGTTCGCAGGCTGTTCGCGGTCCCGGCCGATCGGCGGTTGACCGTCGGCGGGGACGGTCTCACGATAGGAACGACGAGGAGCCGCGGCACTGGCGCCGCGCGAAAAGGAATGGCAGAGCACGAGACGACGTCCCTCCGGGTGCGTGGCACGACCCGCGGGCTTCCCCGGGGCGCGGACTACGACGCGTTCTGCGACGGCATCGCCGACGTGTACGTCGGCGTGCGCCCGGAGCGCCCCGCCCGGGGGAGCTTCGCCGCCGACTTCGGGCTCTACGAGGTCGGCCCCCTCTCCCTCGGGATCATCTCGACGCCGGGAGCCGATGCGCATCGCGACCGCCGCTCCATCTCTCGGATCGCGGACGACGCCGTGTTCGTCAATCACAGCCGCAGACCGTGGGCGCTGCGGCAGCACGGCGAGTTCCCGGTGGCGGCGGGGGCCGGCGTCGTGCTCGACAACGGCACGCCCTTCAGCGTTCTGACCGATCCGCGGCACCGGCTCGACCTCGTGTCACTGCGCATCCCCCGCGATCGGCTGCCTGCCGCCGCCACGCGCGATCTGGGGGCGCTGGGCCGCCGGCTCGCGGCGTCGCCACGGGGCATGCAGCTGGGCGCCCAGGTCGGGCTGCTCGCCGACGCGGTGCGCGACGGGCTCCCCTCGGTCGCACGAGCGATGGCGGCGGTCGTCGTGGAGTTGCTGGACGCCGCGGGCACGGACTCCGGCGGCACGGCCGCATCCGCGCGGGTCGATGTCTTCCGGGCGCACGCGCGCGCTCACATGCTCAGCCCGGGTTATGGCCTGGCCGCACTCGCCCGCGCGTTCTCCTGCTCGCAGCGGACGGTTCAGGCGGCGTTCGCGCAGGAGGGCGAGACGTTCTCGCAGTGGCTCCGCGCCGAGCGTCTCGACGCGGCCCGCGCCGCCTTGCGCGACGGCGACGCCCGCCCGGTCGAGGCGATCGCGCACGGGCACGGGTTCGCCGATGTCGGCACGTTCCACCGGGCCTACCGTGCGCGGTTCGGCCGCAGCCCCGGATCGGATCGCTGAGCGCCCGGGGCTCAGGCCCCGGCGGCGAGCTCCTTCGCACGGGCCAGGGCCGCGTCGGTCGCCCTGGCGAAGAGCTCGTCGAGACGCGCGTCCTGCAGCACCGCGACGGCGCGCTCGGTCGTGCCCGCAGGACTCGTGACGCGGCGACGCAGCTCGGCCGGGTCCTCCCCCGTCGACTCCAGCAGCGCGGCGGCGCCGACGAAGGTCTGCTCGGCCATGACCCGGGCGTCGTCGCGGGCGAAGCCCTTGCCCTCCGCGGCCGCGGTGAGCGCCTCGATCAGCAGGTACACGTAGGCGGGCCCCGAGCCGGAGATCGTCGACAGCCCGTCGATCTGCGCCTCCGGCACCTCGATCACCGTGCCCACGGTCTCGAACAGCGACCGCACGAGCGCCACCTGCTCCGGCCCGGCGTTCGCGCCCGCCGACAGCCCGGTGACGGCCTTGCCCACCAGCGCCGGAGTGTTCGGCATCGACCGCAGCACCACGGCATCCGGCCCGAGGATCCGCTCGAACGTCGCGATCGTGACGCCCGCCGCGAGGCTCACCACGATCGCGCCCGGGCGCAGGTGCGGGGCGATCTCCTCGAGCAGGCCCGGCACCATCGCCGGCTTCACGCCCACGAGCACGATGTCGGCGGATGCGGCGGCCTCGGCGTTCGCGCCGGGTCGCTCCTCGGTGGCGAGGCTCGTGACGCCCGGCAACGCGGACAGGGGGGCGGCCGTGGTGACCCGGCGGTTGGTGACGGCGATGTGCTCGGCGAGCCCGGAGGCCGCGACGCCCCGCAGGATCGCGCCGCCCATGGAGCCGGCGCCGAGCACGGCGATCGGAGGAAGTGCGCTCATCCTCCCAACCTACGCGGCCTCCGTAGACTTGTGGCATGAGTGCATCCGGTGGTGGCAGGGCGATCCTCGCGGCGTTCGCGGCGAATCTGGGCATCGCCCTGGCGAAGTTCCTCGCATGGGGGTTCTCCGGCTCGGCGTCGATGCTGGCGGAGGGCATCCACTCGGTCGCCGACTCGGGCAACCAGCTGCTGCTCCTGCTCGGCGGGCGCAGGTCCCGCCGAGCCGCCGACAGCGAGCACCCCTTCGGCTACGGCCGTGAGCGCTACGTCTCGGCGTTCGTGGTGTCGATCATCCTGTTCTCGGTCGGCGGCGTGTTCTCGATCTACGAGGGAGTCGAGAAGATCACGGACCCGCACGAGCTCGAGAACGCCTGGCTGCCGATCCTGGTGCTCGTGATCGCGATCTGCCTCGAGTCGTTCTCGCTGCGCACCGCGGTGAAGGAGTCGAACCACTTCCGTGCCCCCGGCCAGTCCTGGGTGTCGTTCATCCGCCGCGCCAAGGCGCCCGAGCTGCCGGTCGTGCTGCTGGAGGACGTCGCCGCCCTCACCGGTCTCGCCTTCGCCCTGGTCGGTGTGGGCCTGACCGCCGTCACGCACGACTCGGTGTTCGACGCGATCGGCACGCTCATGATCGGCGTGCTGCTGGTGCTCGTGGCGATCGTGCTCGGCATCGAGACCAAGAGCCTGCTGGTGGGCGAGGGCGCGAACCCGGCCGACACCGCCGCGATCGTCGCCGCGATCGAAGGCGGCCCCGGGGTGGAGCGCCTGATCCACATCAAGACGCTGTACCTCGGCCCCGATGAGCTCCTGGTCGCCGCAAAGCTCGGCTTCGGCGCCGACCGCACGCTCGTCGCCGTCGCCGCCGACATCGACGCGGTCGAGGCGCGCATCCGCACCGCCGTGCCGATCGCGCGCGTGATCTACCTCGAGCCCGACGTCTACCGGCCCTCCCAGGCCGCGCCGGCCACCGACACCATCATCCTGCGGTCGGAGGACTGACGCGGCGCGCGTCGAAGAACGCCCGCAGCTGCGCGACGGCGGTCTCCGCCTCGACGCCGGCGACCACCTCGACCCGGTGCGGCAGCCGCCGGTCGCGCACCACGTCGTAGACCGAGCCGGTCGCGCCGGCCTTCTCGTCCCATGCGCCGAGCACGACCCGGCTGATCCGCGCCTGCAGCAGGGCCCCGGCGCACATGAGGCACGGCTCGAGGGTCACCGCAAGGGTGCAGCCGTCGAGGTTCCAGGACCCGAGGGACGCCGCCGCCGCGCGCAGCGCGACGACCTCGGCATGCGCGGTGGGATCGGCGTCCGTCTCGCGCCGGTTGCGCCCCTCGCCGACGATCCGCCCGTCGGCGTCGACCACGACGGCGCCCACCGGCACCTCCCCGGCGGCGCCCGCCTCCGCCGCCAGCTCCAGCGCCCGCCCCATGGCGGCGCGATCTGCGGCGGGGACGGGCGGCGGCACCCCTCCAGGGTAGGGGCCGGTGCCCTACCCTGAACCCATGCGCCTGCACGTCGCCGACCACCCGCTCGTCACGCATAAGCTCTCCGTGCTGCGCGACGCCCGCACGCCGTCGCCGGTTTTCCGTCAGCTCGCCGAGGAGCTCGTGACCCTCCTCGCCTACGAGGCCACCCGGCGCGTGCGCGTCAGCGAGATCGAGGTCACGACCCCGGTGGCCACCGCCACAGGCGTGCGCATCGGCGAGCCGCGACCGCTGGTGGTCCCGATCCTGCGGGCCGGGCTCGGGATGCTGGAGGGGATGGTGAAACTGCTGCCCAGCGCGGAGGTGGGCTTCCTGGGGATGGCCCGCGACGAGCGGACCCTGCAGCCGACGACCTACGCCGAGCGCCTGCCGGACCATCTCGACGACCGGCAGTGCTTCGTGCTCGACCCGATGCTCGCCACCGGCGGGTCGCTGGGCGCCGCGATCGACTTCCTGTTCCGCCGGGGCGCGCGGGACGTGACCGCGATCTGCCTGCTCGGGGCGCCGGAGGGGGTGGCGGCGATCGAGAGGCGGACGGCGGGCCGCGACGTGACGCTCGTGCTGGGGGCGCTGGACGAACGCCTCGACGAGAACGGCTACATCGTGCCGGGGCTCGGCGACGCGGGCGACCGGCTCTACGGCACGGTCTGAGGCAGGTCATGGACCGGCCCACGATCCGGAGCAGGATCGCGCCGGCCCTGCGATCGTTTCGGACGCGGGACTTCCGCATCTGGGCCGCCGGCGCCGCGGTGTCGAACATCGGCTCGTGGATGCAGCGCACGGCGCAGGACTGGCTGGTCCTCACACAGCTCACCGATCACGAGGCGGCCGCCCTCGGCACGGTCATCGCGTTGCAGTTCGCGCCCGAGATCCTGCTGCTGCCGGTCAGCGGCATCGCCGCCGACCGCTGGGACAAACGGCGCATCCTGCTGGGCACCCAGACCGTGATGGCGCTGGCCGCGCTCACGGTCGGCGTCCTGGCGGTGTCCGGCCGCCTGGATCTCTGGCACGTGTACGTCGCCGCGGTCGTGCTGGGGTGCGCCTCCGCCTTCGATGCGCCGGCCCGCATGAGCTTCGTCTCGTCGCTGGTGGGCCGCGACGACGTCTCCAACGCGGTGGCGCTGAACTCCGCGCTGTTCAACGCCGCACGGTTCGTCGGGCCGGCGATCGCCGGCGTCGTCGTCGACCTGGTCGACATCGGGTCGGTGTTCCTCATCAACTCCGTCACGTTCGCGGCCATGCTCGCCGCCCTGGTGCGCCTGCCCTCCCCTCCCCGGCATCCGAGGAGCAGGGCCGCGCCTGCCGACCGGACGGCCCGCGGCTGGCTTCCCGCCGCCGAGCACGTCGTGCACGCCCGCAGCGCGATCGTCATGGTCTTCGCCGTCGTCTTCGTCGTCGGCACGTTCGGGCTGAACTTCCCGATCTTCCTGTCGACGATGTCGCTGTCTGTGTTCCGAGGCGGCGCCACCCAGTACGGCCTGTTCTCCTCGGCGCTCGCACTCGGCTCGATCCTCGGCGCGGTGCTGGCCGCCCGCGCCCGCCGCCCCTACGTGTCGCTTCTGCTGACGGCGACCGTGCTGTTCGCCGCGGGGTGCAGCGCCGCGGCGACGGCGCCCGGGTGGGTCTGGTTCGCCGCCACCCTGGTGCTCACCGGCGTCGCCGTGCAGCTGCTCATCGCGACCGCGGGCAGCTTCGTCCAGGTCCACACGCCCGACCGCCTCCGCGGACGGGTGACCGGTCTGTACCTGACGGCCTTCATGGGGGGCACGCCCATCGGCGCACCGCTGGCCGGCCTCGTGGCCGACCGGCTCGGCCCGCGCGCCGCACTGCTCATGGGCGCATGCGCTGGCGCCCTCGCCACGCTGATCGCCGCCGGGTGGCTCCTGTCGCACCCGGCGATCGCCACCCGCATCGAGGTGCCGGCACAGACCCGCATCCGCACCGAATGGGAGCAACTGCATCGCAGGCTCCTGTGACCGTGGCCGTCTCAGGCGCCGCGCGAGGAGAAGGCGGCGGCGTCACAGCCACTTGCGCTTCTTGAACACCACGTAGAGGGCCACCGCGAAGGCGACCATCGCCGCGACGGCCATCGGATAGCCGAACTCCCACCGCAGCTCGGGCATGTTCACGAAGTTCATGCCGTAGATGCCGGCGATCAGGCCCGGCGCGAAGATGATCGCGGCCCACGACGAGATCCGCTTCACCTGCTCGTTCTGCGCCAGGTTCACCTCGGTCTGCCGCCGGGCCACGAGCGCCGAGTGCACCGTCAGCGCCTTGTCCAGCAGCGTGCGGAAGCCGTCGACCGTGGCGTCGATCTTCACGATGTGATCGAGCACATCCCGCAGGTGGCGCTGCAACTCGATGTCGACGTGGTACTTGTCGTACCCCGCCTCCAACCGCTCGATCATCGTCAGCAGCGGGCGCACCGCCCGCCCGAAGCTCAGCACCTCACCGTACAGCTCGTAGATGCGGCGTGCGAGCGCGTCGTCGTCGCTCTCGCCGAACAGCTGGTCCTCGATCTCGTCGATGTCGTTCTCGATGCCGGCGACCACCGGCTCGTACTCGTCGACGACCCGGTCGAGGATCGCGTACAGCACGGCCTCCGGACCGAGCGCCAGCAGCTCCGGCGTGGCCTCGAGCCGGGTGCGCACCGCGGCGAGGTTCGGCGACTCGGCACGACGGATGCCGACCACGAAGTCCGGTCCGACGAACAGGTGCACCTCTCCGAACTCGACCTCCTCCTTCGCGTCGTCGTAGCGGGCCGGCCGCAGCACGACGAAGAGCGTCTCGCCGTAGCGCTCGATCTTGGCGCGCTGGTGTCCCTGCAGGGCGTCTTCGACGGCCAGCGGATGCAGCCCGAACTCGGCGGTGACGCTCGCGATCTCCTCCGGGGAGGGGCGGTAGAGCCCGATCCACGCGAACCCGCCGTGGGCCTGCAACTGCTCGTAGGTGTCGTCCAGGCTGCGCGGGGTCGACACGCGCCGGCCGTCGACGTAGATGCCGTTGTCGATGAGGGTCATGGCGGGTCCGATCTGCGCAGCGAGCGGAGCGATCCTACCTCCGCCGCATGACCGGCTGCAGACGGCCGGCCGCGGCTCAGGCGCCGACGAGGGTCGCGAACGCGGACAGCCGGGCCACGCCCTCGGGGGTGCGGGGCAGATCGTCGAGGAGCCCCGGCGAGAACAGCAGGTAGGCCGTGTGCTTCGCACGTGAGATCGCGACGTTGAGCCGGTTCTGCAGCAGGAGAAACTCCAGCCCCCGCGGCGCGTCGAGGCCGCTGGACGCCGCGAGGCTGATGATCGCGACCACCGCCTCCTGCCCCTGGAACCTGTCGACCGTGCCGACGCGCACCCCGGGGATCCCCGCGGCCCGCAGGGCCTGCTCCACGCAGACCTGCTGCGCGTTGTACGGCGTGACGACGATGAGGTCGGCGGCGGTCAGCGGGCGCGGCGACGCGGCGACGATCTCGCCGTCGCGCTCGTCGGCGTCCGTCCAGCCCCGGCCGAGCACCTCGCGCACGATCCGCACGACCTCGGCGGCCTCCGCGGGCGAGGAGGCCGCGTCGCCGCGATGGACGACGGGCACCGGATGCAGGCCCGGCGCGACGCCGTCCAGCACGCGGTGCGTCGTGACCGGCGCCGCGGCGAGCTCGCCCGCGTAGGAGAGCACCGAGACGGGAGCGGCGACCTCCGGGCGCATCCGCCAGGTGCGCGCGAGGAGATAGCCCATGCGCGGGTCGATCACCGGCCGGCCGGCCATGACCCAGCCGAGGGCTGAGGTGTCGACGGGCTCCGGGTGGATGCCCTGGCTGACCTGCGGAAGCTGCTGCGGGTCACCCAGCAGCAGCAGCCGCTGCGCCGCCACCGACACGGCGATGGTCGAGGCGAGCGAGAACTGGCCCGCCTCGTCGACGACGAGCAGGTCGAGCCCGCCGCGGGCGACCCGCTGCGGATGGGCGAAGTCCCACGCGGTGCCGCCCACGACGAACCCGCCCGGGCGGTCGGCGACGAACGCCGCGAGGGCGTTCTTGGCCACCGGCGTGAACGAGACGGCGGCAGCGTCCTTCGGCGCCTTGCCCACGAGCTCGGCCGGCACCCCCGCGGCCACGACACGGTCGAGCATGTTCTCCACGACGGCGTGCGACTGCGCCACCACGCCCACGCGGTAGCCGTGCTCGCGCACGAGACGGGCGATCACGTGCGAGCCGACGTGCGTCTTCCCGGTTCCGGGCGGGCCCTGCACGGCCAGATAGCTGCGCTCGAGGTCGAGGATGCTGCGCACGATCGCCGTGACCTCGTCGGCGCCCCGCGTGAGGCCGCCGCGGATACGCGGCGGCCGTCGCCGCAGGAGGTCGGTGGCGGCGTCCGACGGGAACCCGGGGGCTGCGTCGATGAGCGCGTCGGCCCAGGCGTCGATCGCGGACTGCTGCTGCCCCGCGTGCGGCGGAGCCGCCGGGGCGAGGGCGAACGGCAGCTCGTCCCAGGTATGGCCGTCGACAGCGGTCTCGCGCACGAGCGCGCCGTCTTCGAGCACCTCGACGACGTTCACCGGGCGGGAGCCGTGGATCCATCGGGGCGAGGGGGCGGACGGGTACGGCGTGGGCAGCTCGTACAGCGCGAACGGCTGCGCGCCCTCGCTCAGCCGGGTGCCAGGGGCGAGCTCGCCACGCAGCTCGACCAGGCGCTGCCGCGCGCGCGGCCCCTCGCGCCACGTCTCGCGCACGCGCGAACGGCCGGGGTCGACGACCACGACGTCGCGCGTGCCCTCCCACAGCGACAGCGGCTCGCGCAGCCGCAGGTAGTGGCCCGCCCAGAACGTCTTCGCCTCGCGGGGGTAGTAGTCGATCGCCGCCGCGGCGAGGGCGAGCGCCGCGGCCTCCGGGTCGTGGGCCTCCGGGTCATGGGCCGCCGCGGCGCGGCGCCCGGCGGCGAGCCGGTTCAAGGTGAGCGCACGCGGCGAGGGCTCGTAGGCGTGCTCTTCGGCCTCGAGATCGCGTGAGGGGGCGAGCCCGGCGTCGCGGGCGAGGTCGACGAGCCAGTCGCGCAGCCGCAGCGTCGAGACGCAGTCGTCGCGGTTGTACTCGGCGAGGTCGTCCAGCACGGCCTGGGATGCCGCCTGGTCGCCGGCGTCGCGCAGCATCCGCGCCTCGACGTACCTCGCGATCGAGTCGTCGCCGCGCCGCACGTCGCTCGTGCGCCGGTCGCCGCCCATGTACAGCGGTTCGAGCTTCTTGATCGAGTACGACCGCGAGCCCACGCGCAGCGCGCGCCGCACGATCGGGTACAGGTCGACGAACACGCCGTCGCGCAGCAGCCGGTCGACGTCGGCCTCGCCCACGCCGT
>JASGDW010000132.1:0-4659 GCA_047606965.1 Microbacterium sp. | reverse complement strand
CGGCGCTGCTGCCGCGCATGGGCCGCGCCCGCACGCACGGCGAGCACGCGATCGGCACCCCCGACCCCGGCGCGGTCTCGCTCGCGCTCATCGTGACGGCGATCGGCGAGACCCTCGCCGACAACACCGACCCGCAAGGCTAAGGAGACGCACATGCCCGAACCGCTGCGCCTGATCATCGGCTGCGATGACGCCGGCTACGACTACAAGGAGATCCTGAAGAAGGACCTCGAGGCCGACGAGGGCGTCGCCTCCCTCGTCGACGTCGGGGTGGACGCCGATGGCCACACTCCGTACCCGACGGTCGCGATCGCGGCGGCCGAGCGGGTCGCGCGCGGCGAGGCCGACCGTGCGCTGCTGATCTGCGGCACCGGCCTCGGCGTCGCCATCGCGGCCAACAAGGTCCCCGGCATCCGCGCCGTCACCGCGCACGACTCCTTCTCGGTGGAGCGCGGCGTGCTCTCCAACGACGCCCAGGTGCTCACGATGGGCCAGCGCGTGGTCGGCATCGAGCTCGCCCGACGACTCGTGCGGGAGTGGCTGACGTACCGCTTCGACGCCGCCAGCGCCTCGGCGGCGAAGGTCGCCGTGATCGGGAAGTACGAGAGCACCGGATCCTGCTGATGTCGCCGGTCGCGGTCGGGGTGAGCCTGAAGACGTACTTCGGTCGTCGTCAGGCGCGGGTGTGGTTCTCCCGGGCCGCCGAGATCGCGCGCGCATGCACGGCGGTGCGCCGGGGCACGGTGGAGGTGTTCGTCGTCCCCACCTACCTGCAGCTCGACGATGCGCTCGGCTCCTTCGCGGGCACCGGCGTCCACGTCGGCGCGCAGGACGTCTCCGCCTACCCGACCGGCGCGTACACCGGAGAGGTGACCGCGGCCGAGCTGGCCGAGTCCCATGTGACGCACGCGGAGATCGGGCACGCGGAGCGGCGGCGCCTGTTCGGCGAGACCGACGAGGTGACCGCCGCGAAGGCGGCAGCGGCGCTCGGCGCAGGGCTGACCCCCATCCTCTGCCTCGGCGAGAGCGAGCGGCAGGATGCCGCGGGCGCCGCGGCCGCGACCCTCGCGCAGCTGCGCGCCGATCTCGACGGTGCGCCCGCGGGCCGGGTCATCGTCGCCTACGAGCCTGTGTGGGCGATCGGGGCGCCGGAGCCGGCGGGGGTGGAGCACATCGCGGCCGTGACCCGGGAGCTGCGGACCGAGCTCGACGCACGGCCGGAGCGGCGGGGATCCGCCGTGATCTACGGCGGATCGGCGGGGCCGGGCCTGCTCACCAGATTGGGCGACGACGTCGACGGGCTGTTCCTCGGGCGGTTCGCGCACGACCCGCAGGCATTCGCGGCCGTGCTCGGCGAGGCGGAGCAGCTCGCCGCGCGCCGGACCGGGAGGGCGGCATGATCGGCCTGGGCACCTACGCCTTCTTCTGGCAGCACTCCGACCGCGCGGCCGAGCCGCTGTCCCTCGTCGGCGCGTTCGAGGCGACCCGCGAGCTCGGCGTCGACCTGTTCCAGATCTGCGACTACAGGCCGCTGGAGCGCCTGGGCACGGCGGCGCTGCGCGACGCCGCACGGGCCGCCCGCGACCTCGGGCTCACGATCGAGCTCGGCACCAAGGGCATCCGGTCCGAGCAGCTGGCGCGCTTCCTGCGGCTGGCCGAGGCGTTCGACGCCCGGCTCGTGCGCAGCATGGTCTACGGTCCCGACTCCCGGCCGGGTCTCGACGAGGCCGCCGCATGGCTGTCGGCGGCCTCCCGCGACTATGCCGCCGCCGGCGTCACCCTCGCGCTGGAGACCTATGAGCAGCTCGCCACGACCGACCTGGTCGCCCTCGTGCAGCGCGTCGGCTCCCCCGCGCTCGGCATCTGCCTCGATCCGGCGAACGTCGTCGCCGGGCTGGAGCTGCCGCGCGACTGCGTCGAGCAGACGGCATCCCTCGTCGCGAACGTGCACGTCAAGGACTTCGCCTTCGCGCGGCAGCCGGGCTGGGTCGGCTTCACGTATTCCGGCGCACGCATGGGCGAGGGCCTGCACGACTACCCCCATCTGCTCGAGACCGTGCGCCCACGCGAGCGGGGCATAGGCGAGATCGTCGAGCACTGGCTGCCCTGGCAGCAGGACGCCGAAACCACCGTCCGCATCGAGCGCGACTGGACCCGCGCCTCGATCGAATATCTGAGGAGCACACCATGAGCCACCGGATCGCCGTCTTCGGAGCCGGCGGGAAGATGGGCACCCGCGTGTCCGACAACCTCGCCGAGACCGACCACACTGTTTGGTACGTGGAGAACTCGCCGGCGGGAGCGGAGCGCGTGCGCGCCGCCGGGCGTGAGCTCTCGGACGCCGCCACCGCCGCAGCGTCCGCCGAGATCGTCGTGCTCGCCGTCCCCGACCTGGCCCTCGGCCCGGTGACCGCGGAGCTGGTGCCGCAGCTGAGACCCGGCACCATCGTGCTGACGCTCGACCCCGCCGCTGCCTACGCGGGCCTGCTCACGACCCGCGACGACGTCGTCCAGGCGGTCGCCCACCCCTGCCACCCCTCGGTGTTCCTGGAGCGCACGACCAAGGAGGAGTGGGCCGACACCTTCGGCGGCATCGCCGCGCCGCAGGACGCCATCGCCGCTGTCGAGTCCGATGACCCGGCGCACCGGCGCATCGTCGAGGAGACGGTGCGGGCGATCTACGCCCCGGTGGTCGACGTGCACTTCGTCACGGTCAAGCAGCTCGCCCAGCTCGAGCCGACCCTCGTCGAGACGGTCGCCTGCATGATCGGGTCCCTCCTGAACGAGGCGCTGGACGAGGCGATCCACACGATGGGCGTGCCCGAGGCGGCTGCGCGCAGCATCCTGTACGGCCACACCCAGGTGGCGCTGGCCAACGGCCTGCGCGGTGACAACCCGTTCAGCGACGCCTGCCTGATCGCGATGGACTACGGTCGCGAGAGCATCATCAAGGAGGACTGGAAGAAGATCTTCCGCGACGACGAGCTCGACAGGAACCTCGCGCGCATGCTCCACCTCGACCACATCGAGCGCTGAGGACGACATGGCACAGCTGACAGGCAGGACGGCGCTGGTCACCGGCGCGGCGCTGGGCATCGGACTGGCGGTCGCGACCCGGTTCGTCCGGGAGGGCGCGCGCGTCGTGCTCGCCGATCGCAACGGCGAGGGCGCGGCGAAGGCTGCTGCGGCGCTCGGCGAGAGCGCCCGCGCACTGACGATGGACATCTCCGACGAGGACGCCGTCGCGAGGGGTTTCGCCGAGCTCGCGGCGACCGGCTGGGCACCCGATGTCGTGGTCGCGAACGCAGGCGTGCAGCTGTTCGGACAGGACGCGCCAGCGGCCGAGCTGGACCTCGACGTGTGGAGACGCACGCTCGAGATCAACCTGACCGGCACGTTCCTGACGGTCAAGCACGCCGTGCGTTCGATGCTGCCGCGGGGCGGGGGGTCGATCATCCTGACCGGCAGCCCGACCGCGGTCAACGGCGAGGGGAAGGACTTCACCGCCTACAGCGCGTCCAAGGCCGGCATCCACGGCCTGGGACGCACGGTCGCCGCAGCGTATGCCTCTCGCGGCATCCGTGTGAACACGGTGCAGCCGGCCTACACCGAGACGCCCCTGGTCGCCGCGATCAGCGAGGACCCGGCATCCCGCGCGGCGATCGTCGGCCGCATCCCGATCGGCCGTGCCGGGACGCCGGACGACGTCGCGGGCATCATGGTGTACCTGGCGTCGGACGACGGTTCGTTCGCGACCGGCGCAACCTTCCAGGTCGACGGCGGCATGACCTCGCTCTAGCCCCCACTCCCCTCGTGAGACCTCACATATGTCACGATCACGGCTCCGGAACGCGACATACGTGAAGTCTCGTGAAAGGACATGACGCATGACGATGTGGATGCGGGAACGCCGTGACCGACGCACGGTCGGTGAATGGTCGTTCGAGCTGCGCGACGACGAGATCGCCGATCTCGCCTATCGCGGACGGATCGCGCTACGCAGCGTCCGGGCGGTGGTGCGCGATCGTGACTGGGACACCGCAGCCTGGACCGTCGGGGCCATCGAGACGGATGCGAGCACGCTCCTCGTGCCGCTGCGCACCGATCGGCCCGGCGCCGAGATCGTGGGCGAACTGCGTGCGAGCGCGAGCGGCAGGCAGCTGCGCATCTCGTTCGACGCGGTCTCCGTCACCGCGTTCGCCACCAACCGGACCGGCTTGGTGGTCCTGCATCCGCCGCAGCTCGCAGGCGCCGCGCTCACGGCGCGGCACACCGACGGCACGGTGTCGCGCACCGCGTTCCCGACGGACATCGCGCCGCACCAGCCGGTGCTCGACATCGCCGGAATCGACTGGAGCCACGACGGCCTCGACGTCGCGCTGACCTTCGAAGGCGACGTGTTCGAGATGGAGGACCAGCGCAACTGGACCGACGCCTCGTACAAGACCTACAGCCGGCCGCTGGCGCTCCCGTTCCCCTACGAGCTCGCCGCCGGCGAGCGGATCGTGCAGTCGGTCACCGTCGCCGCGGCCGAAGCCGCACCTCTGCGTGCGACCTCGCGCGACCAGCCGATCGTGCTGCGCCCGGGCGCCGCGTTCCCCGCCGTCTCGGTGGGCGCCGCGACGGCGCCCGATCCCGCCCCGCGGCCTGCCGAACCGG
>JASGDW010000131.1:0-3100 GCA_047606965.1 Microbacterium sp. | reverse complement strand
TCGCCGCCCATCTCTTCGGCGTGCGCCCGGTAGTTCCTGCCGACGCACACCACTTTCGAACGGGGGATGACGGGTGCGAGCAGCGCGACATCGGCCAGCGGGATGCGCTGGCCCGTCGTCTCGAAGCCCGCGAAGATCGGGTCGCCCGCCAGCTCGACGAGATCCCCGTCGTCCAGGATGCCGTAGCGGATGGCGTCGCGGTGGCCGAACCGGGCGATCTTCACGGATCAGCCGTCCAGGCGCACGAGCCAGCCGTGCCGGTCCTCGCGACGGCCGTACTGGATGTCGGTGAGCTCCTCGCGCAGCGACAGCGCCAGCGACCCCGTGGGCTGCGCGTCGAAGAACCCCTTGCCGCGCAGCTCGCCGATCGGCGTGACCACGGCGGCCGTGCCGCACGCGAACACCTCGACGATGTCGCCGGAGGCGACGCCCCGGCGCCACTCATCGAGCGTGATGTCGCGCCCTTCGACGCGGTGGCCGCGGTCGCGCGCGAGCTGCAGGATCGACTCGCGGGTGACGCCTTCGAGGATCGAGTCGGACTGCGGGGTCACGAGCGTGCCGTCTCTGTAGACGAACACGATGTTCATACCGCCGAGCTCCTCGACGTTGCCGTCCTGGTCCAGGAACACGGCCTGATCGCACTCGTTCTCGTACGCATGCGACAGCGGCAGCAGGCTCGCGGCGTAGTTGCCCCCCGTCTTGGCCGCGCCCGTGCCACCCTTGCCCGCCCGCGCGAAGTCCTCGCTCAGCCAGATCGAGACCGGCGTCACGCCGCCCTTGAAGTAGGCGCCGGCCGGGCTCGCGATCAGGTAGTACGCGACCTTGCGCGCGGAGCGCACACCGAGGAACGCCTCCTTGGCGAACATGAACGGCCGCAGGTACAGGCTCTGCTCGTCGCCGTCGGGGACCCAGTCGCCGTCCACCGCGATCAGCTCACGGATCGACTGCAGGAAGTACGACACCGGCAACTCCGGCAGCGCCAGCCGACGCGCCGAACGCTGCAGCCGGCGGCCGTTCTGGTCGGGGCGGAAGGTGTGGATCGAGCCGTCGGAGTGCCGGTACGCCTTGATGCCCTCGAAGACCTCCTGGGCGTAGTGCAGCACCGCCGCGGCCGGGTCGAGCGTGATCGGCCCGTAGGGCTGCACGCGGGGGCGGTGCCATCCGCCGCCGACCGACCAGCAGATGTCGACCATGTGATCGGTGAAGTGCTGCCCGAAGCCCGGGTTCTGCAGGATCTGCTCCCGGGTCGCCGAAGAGGCGGCCGCGAGGTTGCGGGTCACGGCGAACTCGAGGGGGGCGAGGCCGGCGTCGGGGTCGGTGTCGAGGAGGGTCATGGTCATCTCGCTTAGCGCAGGAGCGCGGTCGTGGGCGGTGGGAGGCGGCGGCTCCAGGCTACGCCCGGAGTGTCGCCGCGATCGCGTCGCCGATCTGTGAGGTCGTGCGAGCCGAGTCCGGCCGGGAAGCGATGTCCTCCTCGACCGCGCGGGTGACGCGGGCGGCCTCCTCGCGCAGCCCGAGGTGATCGAGCAGGAGCGCGACGGAGAGGATCGCGGCCGTGGGATCGGCCTTCTGTTGGCCCGCGATGTCCGGAGCCGATCCGTGCACGGGCTCGAACATCGACGGGAAGGCGCCGTCCGGGTTGATGTTGCCGGAGGCGGCGAGACCGATGCCACCGGTGACGGCGCCGGCCAGGTCCGTGAGGATGTCGCCGAAGAGGTTGTCGGTGACGATCACGTCGAAGCGACCGGGGTGTGTGACCAGGAAGATCGTGGCCGCATCGACGTGCAGGTAGTCTACGCCGACATCGGGGTGCTCGGTCGCCACGGCGTCCACGATCCGTTTCCACAGCGAGCCCGCGTGGACCAGCACGTTGGTCTTGTGCACGAGCGTCAGCCGCTTGCGCCGTCGCTCCGCGAGGTCGAACGCGTACCTGACCACCCGCTCGACACCGTAGGCCGTGTTGACGCTCGTCTCGTTCGCCACCTCGTGCGGCGTGCCGCGCCGGATCGCGCCGCCGTTGCCGACGTAGGGGCCCTCGGTGCCCTCCCGGACCACCACGAAGTCGACCTCTCCGGGCGCCGCGAGCGGCCCCGCCGCCCCCGGGTACAGCTTCGAGGGGCGCAGGTTGACGTAGTGGTCCAGCTCGAAACGGAGCCTCAGCAGCAGGCCGCGCTCGATGTTCGCGTCTTTCAGCCGCGGGTCGCCAGGCACCCCGCCCACGGCGCCGAGAAGGATCGCGTCGTGCGCTTTGATCGCGTCGAGGTCGGCGTCGGCGAGGGTGTCACCGGTCTCCAGATAGCGGCCCGCCCCGAGGGAGAACCGGGTCTTCTCGAAGACGACGTCGGATGCCGAGGTGGCGGCGTCCAGCGCCTTCTCCGCCTCGGCGACGACCTCCGGACCGATTCCGTCACCACCGATGACGGCCAGCTTCACGACGCGCGACATTGCTCTCCTCGCTCGGGGGATCCGCGTCTGCGCCGGAAGGCGCGTCAGGACGCGGTTCGGGACCCTCCCAGCGTAGTCGCCGCGATCGCCGCGGCCAGCAGCACGAGCCCCGCTCCGATCAGCGAGGTCACCGCCGCCCCGGAGTCGAACGCGGCCGATGCCGCATCACGCACCGCCGTGGCGACCGCGTCCGGCAGCGACCCGGCGACCGCGTACGCCCCGCCGAGCGTCTCGCGGGACGCCGAGGCCGCCGCCTGGTCGAGCCCCGCAGGCAGCACAAGCTGCGCGCGGTAGGCGGCGGTGAGGATGCCGCCGAGCACCGACGTGCCGAGGACCGAGCCGATCTCGTACGCGGTCTCCGACACGGCACTGGCGGCGCCTGCCTTGGCCGGCGGCGCGCTGGCGAGCACGAGCTCGTTGGAGACGGTCTCGGCGGCCCCGATTCCCAGCCCGAGGCTGACGAACGCCAGAATGAGGCCGGCGGCGTCCGCGCGTCCTGCCCACGCCGCGACCATCACATAGCCGGCTGCCGAGAAGACGAGCGCGACCGGGATCACGACGCGCGGACTGACCCGCGACGCGATCGGGACGACGACCAGGCCGGAGACGACCATCGCCGCCAGCCCCGGCACGAGCGCGAGACCGGCCTGGAGCG
>JASGDW010000130.1:0-7418 GCA_047606965.1 Microbacterium sp. | reverse complement strand
GGCGGCCCCGGTCGCCCCGCCCGCGACCGGCGGATGCGGAGAGCTCATGATCGGATACATCGCCAAACGCGTGTCCTACGCCGTCATCGTGGTCTGGGCGGCGTACACGGCCACGTTCGTCCTGCTGTACGTGCTGCCGGCCGATCCCGTCTCGATCATGCTGGCCGGCAGCGAGGGCTCGACCAGCGCCACCGCCGAGGAACGCGCGACGCTGGAGGCGCAGTTCGGCTTCGACAAGCCGGTCGTCGTGCAGTACGTCGTGCTGCTGGGCAGGGCGCTCACCGGCGATTTCGGGATCTCGGTGCAGAGTCAGGCGCCGGTGGCCGACGAGATCGCCCAGGCACTGCCTCAGACCGTCCAGCTCGCGCTGCTGGGCATCGTCTTCGGCCTCATCCTCGGCACCGGCATCGCCGTCGCCGCGAACCTCACCCGCAGCCGTGCCCTCGGCAACCTGCTCTTCTCGGTGCCGCCGCTGGTGGCGTCGGTCCCTCCCTTCCTGATCGCGCTGCTGATCCTGCAGGTCTTCTCCTTCGAGCTGGGGCTGTTCCCCTCGCGAGGCAACGACGGGATCGGCTCGCTGATCCTGCCGGCGTTGACCCTGGGGATCGCGATCAGCGCCACGATCGCGCAACTGCTGGCCAAGGGCATCCACGACTCTCTGTCGCAGCCCTTCGTGGACGTGCTGCGGGCCAAGGGGCTCTCCCGCTGGGGGATCCAGATCGGACACGTCCTGAAGAACGCGGCGATCCCCACCCTGACCGTGCTGGCGCTGCTGGTGGGGGGCATCTTCTCCGGAGCGGTCGTGATCGAGACCGTCTTCTCGCGGGTGGGCGTGGGCCGCCTGCTGCAGTCGGCCGTCGAGACGCAGGACATCCCGGTCGTGCAGGCGCTCGTGATCCTCTCGGCGTTCGCCTACGCGATCGTCAACCTCGCGGTCGACCTGACATACCCGTTGCTCGATCCACGGATCCGCCGCGTCGCCGCCGGCTGACGCCGCCCACATCCCGCACACCCAAGGAAGGAAGAGGAGGACCGCATGACTCAGCTGGACGCCGTCGCCCTCGCCGAGGACCGCGTCGCCGACGCCATCGGACACGAGACCGCGCAGCGCGCGCCTCGCGGACGCGTCCGAGCGCGGCGGTTCCTCGCCCGGGCGATCCGCGAGCCGGGCTACGTGCTCTCCTGGCTCGTGATCCTCGTCGTGGCCGCATTCGCCCTGTTCCCGAGCCTGTTCACCGCATACGACCCGCTCGCCGTCAGCGCCGCGGAGAAGCTCTCGGCCCCCTCCTGGGCGCATCCCTTCGGGACGGACTACATCGGACGAGACCTCTTCAGCCGGGTCGTGTACGGCACCGGGCTGTCGTTGCAGGCCACGGTGCTCGCCCTCGCGCTCGCCTTCGTGGCCAGCGCAGTCATCGGTCTGCTCTCCGGTTTCCTCGGCGGTGCCGTCGATGCCGTCCTGATGCGGGTGATCGACGTGTTCCTCGCCATCCCGAACCTGCTGGTCTCCCTGCTGCTGATCACGGCGCTCGGCTTCGGCACTTTCAACATCGCGATCGCCGTCGGCGTCGCCTCCGTCGCGAACTTCTCGCGGGTGATGCGCGCCGAGGTGCTCAAGGTCACCACCTCCCCGTTCGTCGAGGCGGCGCGCGCCTCCGGGGTGCGGTGGCCTGCCATCCTGATCCAGCACGTGCTGCCCCACGCCCGCACCCCGGTCCTCTCGCTGATCGCGCTGGAGTTCGGCGCCGCGATCCTGTCGATCGCCGCTCTCAGCTTCCTCGGCTTCGGAGTCGCGCTGCCTGCGCCCGAGTGGGGCAACCTCGTCGCAGAAGGCCGCAACTATCTGCGTGCCGCATGGTGGCTCACCCTCCTGCCCGGGGCGGTGATCGTCGCGACCGTGGTCTCGGCGAACCGGGTCAGCCGGGGGATCTCACGCAGAGGGGCGGTGCATCGATGACCGGCACACAGGATGCCGCGCCGATCGTCCGGGTCTCGGACCTGGAGATCGGCTATGGCGAGGACGACGCCGCGCGAGCCGTCGCCGGCATCGGATTCGAGATCCGCCCCGGCGAGCTGGTGTCGCTGGTCGGCGAGTCCGGCTCCGGGAAGTCCACGACGGTGGCCGCGCTCGTCGGCCTGCTCCCCGACAGCGCCCGCATCCACTCCGGGCGCGTCGAGGTGGACGGCGTCGACGTGCTCTCCCTCTCCGAGAAGGCGCTGCGCCGGCGCCTGGGCGGCGTGGTCGGCTACGTGCCACAGGACCCCGCGGTCTCGCTCGACCCGGTGCGGACCGTCGGCTCGCAGATCGACGAGGTGTTCCGCCTCCACGGGCGGATCCCTCGTGGAGCGGTCCGCCAGGCCTCGATCGCCGTCCTCTCACGGGTGGGCATCGACCGGCCCGAGGAGCGCTATCGCCAGTATCCGCACGAGCTGAGCGGCGGCATGCGGCAGCGGGTGCTGATCGGCATCGCGCTGGCCGGATCGCCGCGGCTGATCGTCGCGGACGAGCCGACCTCCGGTCTGGACGTCACGGTGCAGAAGACGATCCTGGACGAGCTGGTCGCCCTCGCCGAGGACGAGGGCGTCGCCGTGCTGCTGGTCACGCACGACCTCGGCGTGGCCCATGACCGCTCGCGACGCGTCATCGTGATGCAGCACGGCCGCATCGTCGAAGAGGGCGAGCCACGGCAGATCTTCCAGGCGCCCGCGCATCCCTACACCCGCCGGCTCATCGCCGCCGTGCCCTCGCTGAGGCACCCCGTCTTGCGCCCGGCGTCCTCGCCGGACCCGGCGACGGAGCCCGTGCTGCGGGCGGACGACATCCGCAAGACCTTCCGGCTGACGGCGGGCTTCGGACGGGAACGACGCGAGCTGACCGCTGTGGACGGCGTCTCGCTGACGGTCGCCGCCGGACGCACGCTCGGGATCGTCGGCGAGTCCGGATCGGGGAAGTCGACCCTGGCCCGCATCCTCGCCGGACTCACCGAGCCCACCGGCGGCACGGTCACCCTCCACGGGCAGGACATCGCCCGCCTGCCGGCGCGCGAGCGACGCGAACTGCGGCGGGAGGTGCAGTACGTCTACCAGAACCCGTACTCCTCGCTCGACCCGCGCTTCTCGGTCGGCCGCGTCATCGCCGAGCCGCTCAACGCCTTCCGGCTGGGGACCTCCTCCGAGCGACGCGCGCGCGTCGCAGAGCTCCTCGACCTCGTCGCGCTGCCGGCCTCCGTCGCCTCTCGCACCCCGGTGGAGCTCTCCGGCGGGCAGCGTCAGCGCGTCGCCATCGCCCGCGCGCTGGCGCTGCGCCCTCGCGTGCTGATCCTGGACGAGCCGGTCTCCGCCCTCGACGTCTCGGTGCAGGACCAGGTCCTGCGGCTGCTCGCACGCGTGCAGACCGAGCTGGGGCTGACGTACGTGTTCATCTCGCACGACCTCGCCGTGATCCGGCTGATCTCCGACGAGGTCCTCGTGCTCGAGCGCGGGAGGGCCGTCGAGGCGGGACGGACGAGCGAGATCTTCGAGGCGCCGCAGGAGCCGTACACCCGGGCCCTGCTCGCCGCGATCCCCGGCCCCTGAACGCCGTTCCCGATGACACGCCGCGACATGTGCCGTGCGCGCCCGGGTCAGGACCCCCGAAGCGACAGCTCCGGCGCCGTCTCGCCGTGCACGCGCGGGTCGGGGATCGCGTCGACGAGCGAGCGCGTGTAGGGATGCTGCGGGTCGCCGAGCACGCGGGCGGCGGGGCCCTGTTCGACCACCCGGCCGCGCTGCAGCACGGTCACGGTGTCGGCGACCTGCCGCACCAGCGCCAGGTCGTGCGAGACGAACAGATAGGTGAGCCCGCGCTCCGCCTGCAGCCGCACCAGCACGTCGAGGATCTCGGCCTGCACGCTGACGTCGAGCGCGCTGGTCGGCTCGTCGAGCACGATCACGTCGGGGCGCAGCACCAGCGCGCGGGCGATGGCGACGCGCTGGCGCTGCCCGCCGGAGAGGGCCGCCGGATGCCGACGCCACAGCTCCTGACGCAGGCCGACCGCGACGAGCGTCTCGTGCACGGTGTCCCGACGGCTCTGCCGGTCTCCCACCCGGTACCGGTCCAGCGGCTCCTGCACGAGCCTCTCGACGCGCCAGGTGGGATCGAGCGAGGTGAACGGGTTCTGGTACACGAGCTGCAGGTGCCGGCGGGCGACGCGCAACTCGGCCCGGCTGCGGCCGTGGACCGGCTCGCCGGCGACGACGACCTCGCCCGCGTCCGGCGTCTCGAGGCCGAGCAGCAGACGCACCGTCGTGGTCTTGCCCGATCCCGACTCGCCCACCAGGGCGTGCGTGCTGCCGGCCGGCACCCGGAACGACACGTCGTCGACGGCCCGCAGCGTCGAGCGGTCCACCGTGTAGTCCTTCACCGCGCCCGTCACCTGGATCCGCACCCGCTCCGGGTCGATCGCCCGGGTGCGCAGCACCTCGCGGTAGCGGTCCGGGTTCAGGGCCGGCACGTCGGCCCGCAGCGCCGCGGCGTACTCCGAGCGCGGCCGGGCGAACACCTCGGCGGTCGGCCCCGCCTCCTGCACGGTGCCCCCCCTGAGCACGAGCAGCGAGTCGGCGCGCTCGGCGGCCAGCGCCAGATCGTGCGTGATCAGCAGCAGGCCGATCCCGAGCGAGCCGCGCAGGTCGCTCAACAGGTCGAGGATGCGCTTCTGGATCGTGACGTCCAACGCGCTGGTCGGCTCGTCGGCGACCAGCAGCGCCGGCTCGGGCAGCACCGCCAGGCCGATGAGGACGCGCTGGAGCATGCCGCCGGACAGCTGGTGCGGATAGGAGCGGTACACGCGCAGCGGATCGGGCAGGCCGACGCGCTCGAACACCTCCAGGATGCGGGCGCGGCGGCGCGCCGCGTCCTTCTCGCCCGTCAGCGCCGCGGCCTCGTGCGCCTGCGAGCCGATCGTGCGCACCGCGTTCAGCGACGACGCCGGATCCTGCGGCACGAAGCCGAGCCGGCGGCCGCGCAGCGACCGGAACGCGCCGAGCGGCAGTGCGAGGGTGTCCTGCCCCTCGAACTCGACGGTTCCCGTGGCCCTGCCGGTGTCGCGCGGCAGCAGGCGCAGCACGGCGCGCGCGATGGTCGACTTGCCCGAGCCGGACTCGCCGATCAGGGCCAGGCTCTGGCCGCGTTCCAGCTCGAAGCCGACGTGGGAGACGACGGGGGTGCCGCCGTAGGAGACGGACAGGTCGCGCACCCGCAACAGGGGCGTCGATGGCGTGGAGGACATGTCAGCCCACCTTCCGGATCCAGCGGCTGATGCGGTTCACGCTCAGCACGACGGCGACGATGACCAGGGCGGGGGCGTAGACCAGCCAGGGGCTGGAGACCAGGTAGTCCTTGCCGGCGGAGACCAGCAGGCCCCAGTCGGACGCCGGGGGCGGGTCGCCGTAGCCGAGGAAGGCGAGCCCGGCGATGATGAGGATCGACATCCCGAACTGCAGCACCGAGAGCGCGAGCACCGATCGGGACGCGTTGGGCAGGACGTGGCTGAGCAGGATGTGCCAGCGGGAGCCGCCCTGCAACGCGGAGGACTCCACATAGACGGTCTGCCGCACCTTCAGCGTCTCGGCGCGCATGACCCGCGCGAACACCGCCACGGCCGACACGCCCGTGGCGATGGCCGCGTTGATGGTCTCGAACCCGAGCGCGGTGACCACGACCACGGCGAGGAGGAAGTTGGGGATCGCCAGGAGCACGTCGACGATGCGGGCCAGGGTCGCGTCGAGCCAGCCGCCGAAGAAGCCGGCGACCAGGCCGATCAGCCCGCCCACGACCACGGCGATCACGACGGCGACGAGGGCGCTCGCGACGGAGGACTGGGTGCCGTAGATGACGCGCGCCAGCAGGTCCCGCCCGAGGTTGTCGGTGCCGAACCAGTGCGCGGCGCTCGGGCCCTGCAGCTTCTCCGAGGTGTCGCCGGCCACCGGGTCGAAGGACGTGAACAGCGACGGCGCGAACGACCAGGCGACGACCACGAGCAGCACCAGGAAGGAGAGCAGGACGGTCGGCGGGACGGCGCGGAGCCTGGCCAGGCCCGCCCGGACGCCGCGACGACCGCTCGGCGCGCCGTCTCCGGGCTCGAGGAGGTCGGGGGTCAGGGCGGACGAGACGAGCGCGGTCATCAGGCACCCACTTTCTCCGCCGGGGCGGGGACGAAGGCGAGCTCATCGGTCTTGGCGGAGCCGGACCGGGCCGAGGCGCCGAAGAGGTTGACACGCGGGTCGAGCAGCGGATAGGCGAGGTCGGCGAGCAGGTTCACGGTGACGAAGACGAGCGCGGTGAGGGAGACGACCGCCTGCAGCACCGGCAGGTCCTGCGTGGAGACGGCGCTCTGGATGACGCTGCCGATGCCGGCGCGGCCGAAGACGGACTCGGTGATGAGGGTGGCGCCGAGCAGCTCGCCGACCGCGAGCGCGATCACGGTGACCACCGGCAGCGCGGAGGGCTTGAGCAGATGGGCGAAGAACAGGCGCGTGCGGCTGAGCCCGCGGGCGTACGCCACGACGGCGTACTCCTGCCGGAACTCGTGGTCCAGGCCCGTGATGAGCACCTCGGCGATCTGCGCCGACACCGGGATGCCGAGGGCGATCGCGGCGAACAGGGTCGCCCAGAAGCTGTTCGGGTCGATGACCGAGAACAGCCCGAGCTGGAAGGCGAACACGTTGAGCAGCAGCAGGCCGATGACGAAGTTGGGGACGGACAGGAACAGCGCGGGCAGCGAGCGCAGCACGCCCTGGCCGTACTTGCGCGGCAGCAGCTGCACGCCGTAGGCGATGGCGAAGGCGAGCACGAGCGCGACCGCCAGGGCCGTCACCGCCAGCGCCACGGTCGAGGGCAGCGCCTCCCCGATGATGCGGGCGACCGGGAGGCTGGAGCGCAGCGAGATGCCGAGGTCGCCGACCACGAAGCGGCTCAGCGCCTCCCACAGCTGCACCAGCACCGGCTGGTCCAGCCCGTAGTAGGAGACCATCTGCTGGATCTGGTCCTCGGTGAACCCGTTCTCCGGGTTGCGCAGGGTGCTGCTCAGCGGGTCGCCGGGCAGCACGCTGATCACCACGAAGGTGAGCACGTACGCCAGCAGCACGACCAGGACCGCCTGGCCCAGCCGTTTGGCGGCGTATGTCAGATATGCCGGGTTCATTCTCTCGCTCCGTCCGAGCCGGCCGGCGGGGGAGCCCCGCCGGCCGGCGATCGATCAGTCCGTCAGATACGCGGAGTAGTAGTTCGGGATCGCGACCCCGTTGTAGGTCACGCCCTGCAGGTCCGGGCTCTGCTCGTAGATGCGCTGCACGATCTGGGTGATCGGGATGAACAGGCCCTGCGTCAGCACGTACGTCTGCAGCTCGTCGACGGCCTCGGCGCGGGTCTCCTCGTCCGT
>JASGDW010000129.1:0-11912 GCA_047606965.1 Microbacterium sp. | reverse complement strand
CGCGCCGGGCGCGCGATCCGCGACCTGGCCTACCGGCGCACCCCGTGCGCCGCGGCCGGCTGAGCGGCCGCTGGGCGCGCACCGGAGCGCATCGGCGATGATGGACGATGGCAGCCGGCCGGGCCGGCGGCCTGAGAAGGGTCTCGTGCAGGGAAGGGATGTCGTGGGTTCGTCCGACACGGTGGTGCAGGCCGCCGCCTCGCCGTCGCGTATGCGCCGTCTCGTACGTCGTCTCGCACGTCGTACGGGCGCGGCGCTGGCCGGCTGGGTCGACGATGCCACGGCCCGCCGAGGCGACCTGCGCCGTCCCTCCCGGCGGGAGCTGGGCGCCGTGCTCGGCCTGTGGGCGGCCGGTCGCGCCGTGAACCTGCTGCTGCTGGGCGGCTGGTATCTGATCTCGAAGGCGGCCGGCTGGCCCTTCGGCGGCGCCGGGTACCCGGCCGGCGACTTCGTGTCCTTCCTCACAGACTGGGACGCTGAGCGCTACGGCCGCATCTCCGAGTCCGGCTATCCCACGAGCCTGCCCACCAACCTCAGCGGCGACGTCGTGGCCAACGACTGGGCGTTCCTGCCGATCTACCCCTTCCTGGAGCACCTGCTCGGCGGCGTCGGGGGCATGGGGTGGCGCCTGGCCGGGGTGATCCTCAGCATCCTGTTCAGCGCCGGCGCGACCCTGCTGCTGTTCCTGCTGCTGCGCGCGGTCACGGCCCCGACGCCGGCCCGCTGGGCGGTCGTGCTGTTCACCTTCGGGCCGCTGTCGTTCGTGTTCGTCCTCGCCTACGCCGAGTCGCTGTTCCTGCTGCTGCTGTTCGCGGCCCTGCTGTGCGCGGTGCACCGCCGCTACGCGTGGGTGATCCCGCTGGGGCTCGCCGCAGGCTTCAGCCGGCCCGGCATCCTGGCCCTCGCGCTCGGTCTCGGCCTCGTGTTCGTGGAACGGTGGCGGCGTCGGCGCGTCGCCCCCTTCCCGAGGCGCGAACGCTGGTGGCTGGTCGCGGCGGGAGGGTCGACAGCCCTGGCCGGGCTGGCATGGTCGTGGATCGCGGACGCCGTCACCGGCACGCCGCACGCGTACATCCTCACCGAGACGTCGTGGTGGACGCCGCTGGTCGGAAGCGGCGACTTCGTGCCGCTGACGCCGTGGTTCCGCTTCGCCTGGACGTACCTCGGCCTGCCCGGGATCCTGCTGGTCGTGGCGGTGATGGCCGCGTTCTTCTGGTGGATGTGGTCGCGGCCGGTGCGCCGGCTGGGGCTCGTCGTCGCGACCTATGTGTTCAGCTACGGCCTGTACCTGTTCGGGGTGTTCCTGCCGCAGTCGAGCACGTTCCGGCTCTCGCTGCCGCTGGCTCCGCTGCTGGCCGACGAGCGGTTGTCGCGCACCCGTCGCCGTCGCTCCTGGACCCTCGCCGCCACGCTCGTGCTGCAGGCCGTGGCCGTGCTGCTGCTGTGGACGATCGGGTACCCCTGAGCGGGCGGCCGGATGCGGGGTGCGCCGGCCGCCGGTGATAGTCTCGGTCGGTACGCCTCCGTAGCTCAGGGGATAGAGCGTTGGTTTCCGGTACCAAAAGTCGGGGGTTCGAATCCCTCCGGGGGCACCGGGCGTACGAAGGGACCGCAGGCCGCACCGGCCGCGGTCCCTTCGCCGTGACGGCGCGCCTGCGCGCCTCGGGGGGCGGGGACGCCGTCGGGGGCCGGCGCCGTCGTCGGCCCGTGCGAGGATGGCCCGGTGCAGCGTGCCGTGACCGCAGAACTCGATCTGGACCTCGCCGGCTCCGTCGACCTCATCCTGCAGATCACCGCCGCCCAGACCGTGCCGTGCTCGGCCGAGCAGCTGACCCTCACACAGGGGGACCGCGCCTACACCGCGACCGAGATCGTCGACCAGTCGGGCAGCCGCCTCCACCGCCTCACCGCCGAGGCGGGGCGCCTCGAGGTGCGGTACGAGGCGACGGTCGCCGGCCGCGCCAGCCAGGCCCACACCAGCGACCTGGAGACGATCACCTATCTGCGTCCCAGCCGCTACTGCCAGTCCGACGAGGTGTTCGCGCAGGCGCGCCGGCAGTTCCGTGCGCTGTCGGGCCACGAGCTGCTGGCGGCGGTGTCCGAGTTCGTCGCCACGAGCGTGACGTACACCCCCGGGCTCAGCATGGGCACCGACAGCGCCGTGACGACGCTCATGACCGGGCAGGGCGTGTGCCGGGACTACGCGCACGTCGTCATCGCGCTGCTGCGCGCCATGGACGTCCCCGCGCGCTATGTCGCCTGCTTCGCCCCCGATCTGGACCCGATGGACTTCCACGCCGTCGCCGAGGCCTATGTCGACGGCTCGTGGTGGGTGCTCGACGCCACCCGTCTCGCGCCGCGCGGCTCGCTCGTGCGCATCGCGACCGGGCGGGACGCCGCGGACTGCGCGTTCGTGAGCTATCACGGCGGCTCCCTCGCCCTGGCCCGCATGCGCGTGGAGGCGTGGGCCGCCGGGCCTGCCTCCGCCGACGACTTCACCTCGCCGATGCAGCTGGCCTGAGACGGCGCGTCGCCCCCGGATCCCGCAGCGGGTCCTCCCGCCGTCTCGGCGCCGGCGACCCGTCTCGCGCGCACGCCGCCGCCCGTAGGATGGTCGGGTCATGGATCCCGAACATCTCTCCGCCGTCCTGCTCGCCGTCGCCGCCCCGCTCGCGGAGGCCCGACGCGCCGGCGCCGGCGCCGGCCTGTCGGCATCCGACGTCGTGCTGGAACGCCCCAAGAGCCGCGAGCACGGCGACTGGGCCTCCAACCTCGCCCTGAAGCTCGCGAAGCCGCTCGGCACCAGCCCGCGCGAGCTGGCGGCTGAGATCGCCGCGGGGCTGACCCGGGCCGCCGGCATCGCCTCGGTCGAGGTCGCCGGCCCCGGGTTCATCAACATCCGGCTGGACGCGGCCGCGGCCGGCGCCCTGGCGAAGACCATCGTCGAGGCCGGAGCCGCCTACGGCGCCAACGACAGCCGTGCCGGCGAGATCATCAACCTCGAGTTCGTCTCGGCGAACCCCACCGGCCCCATCCATCTCGGCGGCACCCGCTGGGCCGCCGTCGGCGACGCCCTCGCCCGCATCCTCGCCTCGCAGGGCGCCTCGGTCACCCGCGAGTACTACTTCAACGACCACGGCGAGCAGATCGACAGGTTCGCCCGCAGCCTCGTCGCCGCCCACGAGGGCCGGCCGACCCCGGAGGACGGCTACGGCGGCGGGTACATCCACGACATCGCGCGTCGCGTCGCGCTGGCCTATCCGGGCGAGCTCGACGCGCTGGACGCCGACGCGAAGCAGGAGGCGTTCCGCGATCTCGGCGTGGGGTTCATGTTCGACGAGATCACCCAGAGCCTGCACGCCTTCGGCGTCGACTTCGACGTCTACTTCCACGAGAACGACCTGCACACCTCGGGGGCCGTCGAGCGGGCGGTGGCGCGGCTGCGCGAGCTCGGCCACGTCTTCGAGGCCGACGGCGCGACCTGGCTGCGCACGACAGACTTCGGCGACGACAAGGACCGCGTCGTCATCAAGTCCGACGGTCGGCCGGCGTACATCTCCGGCGACCTGGCCTACTACCTCGACAAGCGCGAGCGCGGCTTCAACCGCTGCATCATCATGCTGGGGGCCGACCACCACGGCTACATCAAGCGGCTCATGGCCATGTGCGCGGCCTTCGGAGACGAGCCCGGCGTCAACCTGCAGATCCTCATCGGACAGCTCGTGAACCTCGTCAAGGACGGTCAGCCGGTGCGCATGTCCAAGCGTGCGGGCACCGTGGTGACCATGGAGGACCTCGTCGAGATCGTCGGCGTCGACGCCGCCCGCTACGCGCTCACCCGCAGCTCCGCCGACTCGAATCTCGACGTCGACCTGGACGTGCTGCAGAAGCACACCAACGACAACCCGGTGTTCTACGTGCAGTACGCCCACGCGCGCACGCACAACGTGGCCCGCAACGCCGCCGCGTCCGGGGTCGACCGCGGCGAGTTCGCCCCGGAGACCCTCACCCATGAGACCGAGAGCGCGCTGCTGGGCGCGCTCCAGGAGTTCCCCCGTGTGGTGGCGTTCGCCGCCGAGGCGCGCGAGCCGCATCGCGTGGCCCGCCATCTCGAGGAGCTCGCCGGCCTGTACCACCGCTGGTACGACAACTGCCGGGTCATCCCGCTCGGCGAGGAGGCGGTCCAGCCGGTGCACCGCACCCGGCTGTGGCTGAACGACGCCACCGGACAGGTGCTGCGCAACGGACTGGGCCTGCTGGGCGTCAGCGCGCCCGAGCGCATGTGAGCCGAGATGACGCCGCCCGCCCCACCCCCCGCCGACGCGTCGAGCGCGGACCCGGACCGGACGCGGCCGGCCCTTCCGTTCCCCTTCGAGGAGTCGGACCTCCCGCCGCGCCGGCATCGCCGCTGGCCGTGGCTCGTGGCGTTCGCGATCGTGCTGCTGCTGATCGTCGCCGCGTTCTTCGCGGGGGAGTGGATCGCGCGGGACCTCGTCACCAAGGCGATCACGCAGCAGCTCGCCGCGCGGCTGGACATCTCCTCCGACACCGAGATCGACGTCGACATCCCCGGGTCGATCCTGCTGCAGGCCGCCACCGGCCGCATCGAGGAGGCGACCGTGTCCTCGCCCGAGGTGAGCGTGGGCGACCTCTCCGGCCAGGTCAGCGTCACGGTGGACGACATCGGCATCTGGGACGGCGGCTCGATCAGCGGCGGCCGGGCCACGCTGTCGCTGGACTCGGCGCAGGCGCAGGCGCTCCTGTCGCAGGTCGACGGCTTCCCCGCCGACACGCTCGGGCTCTCCGACCCCGACGTGACCGTGTCCACGACGGTCTCGGTGCTCGGCACCTCCGTGCCGGTCGGGGTCGCGCTGACCCCGAGCGCCGACGACGGCGACGTGCTGCTCACGCCGGCCTCGGTCACCCTCGGCGGCGCGGAGGTCACCGCCGACGACCTGCGCAGCCGTTTCGGCACGCTGGCCGACACCGTGCTGCAGACCTGGCGGGTGTGCGTCGCGCAGGAGCTGCCGGCGGGCATGCCGCTGACCGCCGTCAGCGTCACCGGCGACCGGCTGGTCGCCGACTTCGACATCGCCGCCGGTTCGCTCACGGACGCCGCGCTGCAGGAGAAGGGCACCTGCTGAGCTCAGCCCCGGCGCTGCGGGCGTGCTGACCGCACGGCGCGCACGAGCCGGATCAGCGACCACGCCAGCAGGGCCAGGAGCGCCCCGTTGCGCACCGTCAACAGGGCCGCGCCGACCGGATGGGCCCCCGAGATCAGCCCGTACACGTAGGGGAAGATCACCTGCGTGACGGCCAGGGCGAGCACGCCCAGGCGGATGCCGGCACGCGCCGCGTGCCGGTCCCACAGCGTCCAGATCACCAGCGGCGCGATCAGCCAGCCCAGGAACTGCGGCGAGCCGACCTTGTTGCACACGATCATGACGAGCACCCCCGACAGCAGCAGCGGCGGCAGCAGTCGCGTCGGCCGTGCCCGGCGCCGGACGCCCCACGCCCCCAGCCCGTAGACCGCGACCGCCGCGACCGCCATGAGCGGCGTCAGCAGCGCCGCCACGGCCTCGACGCCGGGACCGGTCACCTCGAACGTGATGATGTCGGCGTTGAAGCCGCTGCGGTACCCGGGCACGCCCAGCGCCGCCAGCCACATGAACGGCGTCGCGGCGACGGACTCGACCTGCAGGCCGCGCCCGAACTGCGCGCCCACGAACCCGAGCAGGTTCGCGGCGCCGCCCAGGGCGACCACGACGAGCGCCACCAGGGCGGTGACGGACGCCGCCGCCGCGGCGATCCGCCAGCGCGCACCCCGCAGGGCGATCCACAGCGCCGCCACGGCGGCGGCCGGCCAGATCTTGATCCACGCGCCGACCGTCAGCAGCGCCGAGGCGGCCGCCGGTCGGCGCAGGGCGATCAGCAGCGCGCAGATCACCAGCGGCACGGTGAGCGTGTCGATGCGGGCCAGGCCCACCGGTCCCAGCGCGGCGACGAGCACGAGCCAGGTGGCGGCGGCACGGGAGCGGGCACGGCCCGGACGCCGCCCCAGCAGGATCGCGAACGCGATCGCGTCGACGCCGACGACCATCACGGCCCAGCCGATCGTGTAGCTGCCCAGCCAGGCCAGCAGCCAGGCGGCCATCATCGGCACGAGGGCGAGTTGCGGATAGACCCAGCTCTCGGCCACCCCGAGCAGCGGGCCGCCGTCGAGGATGCTCGAGGTCCACGGCTCGTACGCCGTGTGCACGTCGGTCGGCAGCACCACGCTGAGCACCCCGACGATCAGGTGCACCCCGAGGAACCAGAGCCACAGGGTTCGGGCGCTGCGGGACATGAACGGCAGCCTATCCGGGCTCTCGTCGTCTCCGAGGTGCCAGCTCCGCGCGGCGGGCCGTGTCACAACTCCGCCTCGCCGCCGGGCGGCGCGCCTGACCTCCGCGTCATCGCGCGGGGCGGCACCCGCCCCCGCCGTGGGCAGGCGGAGTTGTGACATGCAGGGTGGCGCGCGGGCGGGGCCGCGCGGCGGCATCCCGTAGACTGCAGAGGATGCGCGCGCACCGGTGAACCTGCCCGGAATCCCGCGCGAGCCCCTTTTTCCGATTGGTCCTCCGCCGTGTCCGCCTCGCCCGCCCGCCCGCTTGCGCCGACGTGGCTGGGCGTCCCCGCCGACGTCAACGCGCTCGACGCGGCGGTGTGGCCGCCGGATGCCACGCGCGACGCGTCCGGCGCGATCCGGATCGGCGGCATCCCGGCGACCGAGCTGGCGGTCACCTTCGGCACCCCGCTGTACGTCGTCGACGAGGACGCGGTGCGCGCCCGCGCGCGGGAGGTGCTCTCCGCCTTCCGCGCCGCCGCCGCCGCGCACGGCGCCGGTGCCCGCGTCTACTACGCCGGCAAGGCGCTGCTGACCACCGAGGTGGTGCGCTGGGTCGCCGAGGAGGGGCTCGCGGTCGACGTGTGCACGGCCGGCGAGCTGGCGGTCGCGCTCGCCGCCGGCGTCGACCCCTCGCGGCTCGGCTTCCACGGCAACAACAAGAGCCTCGACGAGCTCGAGCGGGCCGTGGCCGCGGGCATCGGTTCGATCGTGATCGACAGCCTCGACGAGCTCGAGCGTCTCGCCGCCGTCGTCGCCCGCGCCGGGGTCACCCAGCCGGTGCTGATCCGCGTGAACACCGGCGTGCACGCCGAGACGCACGACTTCCTGGCGACCGCGCACGAGGACCAGAAGTTCGGGTTCGCGCTGGCGGACGCCGAGGAGGTCGTCTCGCGCGTCCGCCGGACCGAGGGGCTGCGGCTGGTCGGGCTGCACTGTCACATCGGATCGCAGATCTTCGGCACCGCCGGCTTCGAGGCCTCGGCCGCGGTGCTCGCCGAGGCCTACGCCCGGCTGAGCGTCCACGGCGAGCTGCCCGTGCTGAACCTCGGCGGCGGCTTCGGCATCGCGTACACCTCCGTCGACGACCCCACCCCGATCGACGAGCTGGCCGCCGGCATCGTCGACGCGGTCGCCGCCGCCTGCGGGCGCCACGGCATCCCGCTGCCCGACCTCGCGTTCGAGCCGGGCCGCGCCATCGTCGGTCGCGCCGGGGTGACCCTCTACGAGGTCGGCACGACCAAGGCCGTGCAGGTCGACGAGACGCGCTCGCGCCGGTACGTCGCGGTCGACGGCGGCATGAGCGACAACCCGCGCGCGGCCCTGTACGGCGCCGCCTACTCGGCACGCATCGCCTCGCGCACGAGCGAGGCCGCGCCGGTGCTCGCGCGGGTCGTCGGCAAGCACTGCGAGTCGGGCGACATCGTCGTCGAGGACGAGTACCTGCCCGGCGACATCGGCCCCGGCGACCTGCTGGCCGTGCCCGCCACCGGGGCCTACTGCTTCTCCCTGTCCAGCAACTACAACTACGTGCCCCGTCCGCCGCTCGTGGCGGTGCGCGCCGGGACCGCGCGTGTCATCGTGCGCGGCGAGACGGTCGAAGACCTGCTCGCCCGTGACGCCGGCATCCCGGGAAACGAAGGGATCGCATGATCGACTACCGCAACCTGCGAGTGGCGCTGCTGGGGGCGGGGGCCGTCGGGTCCCAGGTCGCAGCCCTCCTGCTCAAGCACGCGGACGAGCTGGCGGACCGCGCCGGCGCGGGCCTGGAGCTGGCCGGCATCGCCGTGCGCGACCCGGACGCCCCGCGCGACGCGGACCTGCCGCGCGAGCTGTTCACGACCGACGCGGAGTCGCTGATCGTGGGCGCCGACATCGTCATCGAGCTCATGGGCGGCATCGAGCCGGCCCGCGCCCACCTGCTGGCCGCCCTGAGCTCGGGCGCCGACGTGGTCACCGCCAACAAGGCGCTGCTGGCCACGCACGGCCCGGAGATCTTCGACGCCGCCGACCGGGTCGGCGCGCAGGTCTACTACGAGGCCGCCGCCGCCGGCGCCATCCCGATCATCCGCCCGCTGCGCGACTCGCTGGCCGGCGACCGTGTGCAGCGGATCATGGGCATCGTCAACGGCACGACCAACTACATCCTCGACCGCATGGACGCCGAGGGTGCCGGGTTCGCCGAGGTGCTCGCCGAGGCGCAGCGGCTGGGCTATGCGGAGGCCGACCCGACCGCGGACGTCGAGGGCTACGACGCCGCGCAGAAGGCCGCGATCCTGGCGTCGTTGGCGTTCCACACGGCGGTGCCGCTGGATGCCGTGCACCGCGAGGGCATCACGCAGATCGACGGGTCGATGATGGACGCCGCCCGCCGCGCCGGCTACGTCATCAAGCTGCTCGCGGTGTGCGAGCGGCTCACCGGCCAGGCCGAGTCCTCGGCGTCGGGCGAGGCGATCTCGGTGCGCGTCTACCCCGCGCTGATCCCCCGGACCCATCCGCTGGCCAGCGTTCACGGCGCCAACAACGCCGTGTTCGTGCAGGCCGAGGCAGCGGGCAACCTCATGTTCTACGGCGCCGGCGCCGGCGGCGTGCAGACCGCGTCGGCCGTGCTGGGCGACGTCGTCTCCGCCGCGCGCCGGCACATCGCCGGCGGTGTCGGGGTGGGGGAGTCCACGCGCGCGAACCTGCCGGTGGTCGAGATCGGGCGTGCCGTGACGCGCTACCAGATCACGCTCGAGGTCAGCGACCGGCCGGGCGTGCTGGCGATCGTCGCCGGCATCCTCTCCGACGGACGCGTCTCGATCGCGACCGTCGAGCAGGCCGTGATCGACCCGGCGACGGGCGCGGCGACCTCGACCGACACCGAGACCGGCGCGGCGAGCGCACGCCTGGTCATCGGCACGCACAAAGCACGGGAGCAGGATCTGAGCGAGACCGTCGAGCGTCTCGCCGCGAGCGACGTGGTGACCCGCGTCGCCTGCGTCCTGCGGGTGGAAGGAGACTGACATGGCACACCTCTGGCGCGGAGTCCTCCGCGAATACGCCGATCGGCTCGGGGTCACCGAGAGTTCGACCGTCGTCACGCTCGGCGAGGGCGGCACGCCGCTCCTCCCGGCGCCGGCGCTGTCCGGGCTCACCGGGGCCGAGGTCTACGTGAAGTTCGAGGGCATGAACCCGACCGGGTCGTTCAAGGACCGGGGGATGACCGTCGCCATCTCGCGCGCGATCGAGCACGGCGCGAAGGCCGTCATCTGCGCCTCGACCGGCAACACCTCGGCCTCGGCCGCCGCCTACGCGGCGCACGCCGGGATCACCGCGGCGGTGCTGGTGCCGGAGGGCAAGATCGCGATGGGCAAGCTCAGCCAGGCCGTCGCGCACGACGGCCGGCTGATCCAGATCCGCGGGAACTTCGACGACTGCCTCGAGATCGCCCGCGAGCTGGCCGACAGCTACCCGGTGCACCTGGTCAACTCGGTCAACCCCGATCGCATCGACGGTCAGAAGACCGCCGCGTACGAGGTCGTCGAGCAGCTCGGCGACGCCCCGGACTTCCACTTCATCCCGGTCGGCAACGCGGGCAACTACACCGCGTACACGCGCGGCTACCGCGAGGAGCACGAGACCGGCGCGTCGACCACGATCCCGCGCATGTTCGGGTTCCAGGCCGCGGGGTCCGCGCCGCTCGTGCGCGGCGAGGTCGTCAAGAACCCGGAGACGGTCGCCAGCGCCATCCGCATCGGAAACCCGGCGTCCTGGCAGCTCGCCCTCGAGGCGCGCGACGCCACCGACGGTTGGTTCGGCGCGATCGAGGACGACCGCATCCTCGCCGCCCAGAAGCTGCTCGCCCGGACCGTGGGCGTGTTCGTGGAGCCGGCGTCCGCCATCTCGGTGGCCGGGCTCCTCGACCGCGCCGAGGCCGGCGTCGTCCCCAAGGGCGCGACCGTGGTGCTGACCGTCACCGGCCACGGACTGAAGGACCCGCAGTGGGCGCTGCGCACCGCCGACGGCGGCGAGGTCACCCCGACCGTCGTCGACGCCACGGTCTCCGAGGTCGCCTCGGTGCTCGAGCTCACCCCGCAGGAGGCGGGGGCGTGACCGCATCCGCCGTCCCTGCATCCGCCGTGTCCCACTTCGGCGCGGTTGATGTCCCACTTCGGCGCGGTATCGCCGATGCATACCGGGCCGAAGTGGGACATGGATGCCGTGCGCACGAGCGTGAGCGAGCCGGTCGTGACTGAGAGGCCCGGGCGCGGCGTCTCGGTGCGCGTGCCGGCCACGAGCGCGAACCTCGGTCCCGGTTTCGACACCCTCGGCCTCGCGCTGAGCGTGTACGACGAGCTGACCGTCACGGCGCTCGAGCCGGGGCGGCTCGAGATCGAGGTCGAGGGATCGGGCGCGGACTCCGTGCCGCGGGACGCCTCGAACCTCGTCGTGCGGGCCATCGCCTACGCCTACGACGCGGTCGGACAGGAGCTGCCGGGCCTGCGGCTGCGTGCGCGCAACGTCATCCCGCACGGGCGCGGGATGGGCTCCTCCGGCGCCGCGGTGGTCTCGGGGCTGCTGGCCGCGAGGGGGCTGCTGGCGGACGTCGTCGAGATCGGCCCGGAGACGCTGCTGCGTCTGGCGACCGAGATGGAGGGACACCCCGACAACGTCGCCCCGGCGCTTTTCGGCGGCCTCACGATCGCCTGGGTGGACGAGACCGGTCCGCAGCACAAGAAGCTGCTCGTGCACCGGGGCGTCTCGCCGCTCGTGTTCGTGCCCGAGTTCACGATGTCGACGTCGGTGGCGCGCAGTCTGCAGCCGCAGCACGTGTCCCGCGAGGACGCCGTGTTCAACGTGTCCCGCTCCGCCCTGCTGATCGCGGCGCTCACCCAGAGCCCCGAGCTGCTGATGGCGGCGACCGAGGACAAGCTGCACCAGAGCTACCGCGCCGCGGCCATGCCGGAGACCGACCGGCTGGTGCGGGCGCTGCGCGCCGCGGGCTTCGCCGCTGTCGTCTCCGGCGCCGGTCCCAGCGTCCTCGTGCTCGCCGACGGTCCGGGCCGTCGGCTCGAGGCGGCCGCCGTGGCCCACACGGCGACGGACACTCCGTGGGAGGCCCTCATGCTCGCCGTCGACGTCAAGGGTGGTACAGTGAGGGACAACGCGGAGGGTGCCACGTAACCATCGTGTATCTGGCCTCCGTCGCAAATCTGCGAACCACCGCGTACCCTCTCTCATCCGATCCGCGCCACGTCGCGGCCTGCCTCTGAGCATCACGACAGGCGCGTCCGGCCGGGCGCGATCCGGATGCGCGGGTGCGCGTTTCCACACCTTCACAAGGGAGTACTCGTGGAGTCCATCTCCGAGATCCAGTCCACTGACAACGCCGTCGACGAGAACGTCGACCAGATCCCCGCCGAGCAACCGGTCGAGGCGCCCGAGCCCGCCGAGCCCCAGGACGCCCCGGCAGCGGCCGGCGCGGACGCCGCTCCCGAGCCGGCCGGCGATGCGGGCGCCGCACCGTCCCAGACGGAGCCTCGGG
>JASGDW010000128.1:0-10465 GCA_047606965.1 Microbacterium sp. | reverse complement strand
GGAATGCGGAGGGGGCCGCGTGACGAATATCCGCCACGAGCCGCCGGCGGTGGCCGCGGACCCCGCCGCCGCGGCAGATGGTGCGCCGATCGTCGTCGGCCGCTCGCGGGTCGCGACGGTGCTGTTGCACCTCCTCGGCCACTCCTGGATCGCGCTCCTGCTCGCCTTCGTCGTGAGCCTGCCGGTCGGCCTCGTGCTCGTCGTCTCGACCGGCGCTGACCCGGGGAAGGTCGTCGGGGTGACGTTCGAGGCGACCGTCGGCACGACGAACGGCATCGTCAACACGCTCGTCTACGCGACGCCGCGGCTGTTCGTCGCCCTCGGCGCGATCGTCGCATTGCGCTGCGGACTGTTCAACATGGGCGGCGAGGGACAACTCCAGTTCGGCGCCGTCGGCGCGGTGCTCGGCGGCTATTACCTCGGTCGGTTCCTCCCCGCCCCGCTCGGGCTCGTCGCGGCACTGCTCGGTGCCGCGCTCCTCGGCGGCCTGTGGGCCGTGCTCGCGGCGCTGTTCAAGCTCTGGCGCGGCACCGACGAGATGATCGTGACCCTGCTCATGAACTTCGTCGCGACGTATTTCGTGCTCTTCCTGCTGCAGGGCCCGCTGCGCGAGGCCGACAGCTCCTACAACCAGTCCGAGCGGATCCCGGATGCCGCGCACCTGCCTCGGCTGTTCGACACCCGTCTGCACCTCGGGGTCCTCCTCGTGGCGGCCATGGTCGTCGCCGTCTGGTTCCTCTTCTCGCGCACCAGACGCGGTCTCGAGATGCGCAGCGTCGGTCTCAACCCGATCGCGAGCCGCTACCAGGGCCTGCCGATCAGAGGTCTGCTCGTCGGCGGGATGATCCTCTCCGGGGCGATCGCGGGTCTCGCCGGGGCGAACGAGGTGCTCGGCACGCAGTACCGCCTCATCCAGGGTTTCTCCGCGGGTTACGGCTTCGAGGGGCTCGCGATCGCCTTCCTCGCCGGGCTCCAGCCGGGTCGCGCGGCGGTCCTCGCCGTCGTCTTCGGCGCGATCTACTCCGCGGCGAGCTCGCTGCAGCAGTCCGTCGGCGTCTCGGCCTCGATCGCGTACGTCATCGAGGGCGTCCCGATCGTTCTGCTCGCCGCCTTCTCGGGTGTGCAGTCGCTCATGGCGAGGCGGCGGAGGGGATAGGCATGGGAGGCATCCTCGGGGTCTACTTCTGGTCGAGCGTCGTGGGGCTCGCGGCGCCGCTGCTGCTCGCCGCGCTGGGCGAGACGCTCGCGCAACGTGCCGGCCTGTTCACGATCGGCATCGAGGGCTTCATGCTCGGCGGGGCGTTCGCCTCCGTCGCGGTCGGGATCGCGACCGGCAACGCCGTCGCGGGTCTCGGGGCGGGGCTCGCGGTCGGATCGGCGCTCGGTGCGGTCTATGCGCTGCTCGTGGTCACCGCGCGCGCGGATCAGGTCGTCGTCGGGATCGGGTTCAACCTCGTCGTGCTCGGTCTGACGAGCCTGTTCCGCAGGACCTGGTTCGAGGGCGGCATGACCGTGCCGGATCAGACGAGCCTCGCGGTCTGGAGCATCCCCGGGCTCTCGCAGATCCCCTGGCTCGGCGGTGTGCTGTTCTCGCAGAGCCCGGTCGTCTACGTCGTCTACCTGCTCGTCCCCGTCGTCTCGTGGGTGCTCTGGCGCAGCCGCTGGGGTCTGGTGATGCGTGCGGCCGGCGACGGCGCGATCGCCGCCTCGGCGCAGGGCGTCGCCGTGCAGGGTGTGCGCTTCACGACGATGACCGTCAACGGGGCCCTGTGCGGCGCGGCCGGCGCGATCCTCGTCCTCCTTCAGGCCGGGGGCGTCTTCGCCGACGACATCACGAGCGGCCGCGGCTACGTCGCGCTCGCTCTCACGATGTTCGCGCGCTGGCTGCCGTGGCGTGTGCTCGTCGGCGCACTCGTCTTCGGTGCCGCCGACGCCCTGCAGTACGTCGGCCAGGCGATCGTCGGAGACGCGATCGCGCCCGCGCTCTTCCTCATGGCTCCCTACCTCCTCGCGCTCATCGCCTGGCTCTTCATGAGCAACAGGACCCCGGGACCGCGCGACATCGGCGTGCCGCTGCTGCGCTGAGGCCCGGGGCGGTCGACGGGCCGCGGAAAGAGTGTGGCCAGACGCGTCGGCGCGACCGAGATCGATCGCCGGGCCCGTCGTAGGGCATCGACAGGGTGCCCCGCCGGACGCGTGTTTCGGTCTTGTATCCCTCCGTAAATATCCGTCGAATCCCGCAGTCCGGTTGTGGGATGCGGGCTAACCTCGTCCACAAATAAGATCTCAAATCTTGAATCGGGGTCGGTGCGCATGTCGAGGATCGTTATCCGCAACGCGATGGTGCTCGCACTCGACGAGACGGACACCTATCTCGAGCACGGTGCGATCGTCATCGACGACGACCTCATCTCCTGGGTCGGACCCGACTCCGCCGTCGTCGTCGAGGGGGCCGACGAGATCATCGACGCGAGCGACAAGATCCTCATGCCCGGTCTCACCGACCTCCACTTCCACACCGCGATCGGAAAGGGCTACAACGATCACCTTCCGCTCTGGGAATACCTCGACGAGTGCTGGTATCCGATGATCCGCGCCCTCGACGACGAGGCCGCCTACTGGGCCGCGAAGGCGAGCTACACCGAAGCGATCAAGTCCGGCTGCACCGCGGTCAACGACATGTACCGCCGGCTCGACGCACTCGCCGACGCCGCCGAGGAGGTCGGCGTCCGGGCGATCCTCTCGAACGACATCGCGCTCGACGAATACCGCCTCGACACGATCCAGGACACCGTCGACGCGTTCCGTCGCGACCACGGCCGCGCGAACGGCCGGATCAAGGTGTGGATGGGCATCGAATGGCTGCCGCTCGCCTCGCCGCAGCTCCTTAGGGAGGTCAGGGCGATGGCCGACGAGTACGGCATCGGCATCCACGTCCATCTCAACGAGTCGATGTCCGAGGTCGAGAACAGCCTGGAACGCTTCGGCAAGCGGCCGACCGAGCTGGCCTACGAGGTCGGACTGCTCGGACCGGACGTCGTCGCGGCGCACTGCGTGCACCTCAGCGCGCACGAGATCCGGATGATGGCCGAGACCGGCACGAACGTCTCCCACAACCCGAGCTCGAACGCGAAGCTCGGCAACGGCATCGCGCCCGTCCCCGAGATGCTGGCCGCCGGGATCAACGTCGGCCTCGGCCACGACGCGGTCGAGTGCAACAACTCCGGCGACCTCTTCGAGACGATGAAGCACGCGTCGCTCGTCCATCGCGCCGCACGTCAGGACGCGAGCCTGATGCCGGCGGGTCTCGTGCTGCGCATGGCGACCAACAACGGCGCGAAGGCGCTCGGCACCGGTGCCGGCCGGATCGCCGTCGGCGCGAAGGCCGACGTGATCCTCGTCGAGACCAACTCCGTCGAGTTCACCCCCATGCTCAGGGACACTCCTGTCCACCTGTCGAGCCACCTCGTCTTCGCCGCGAACGGCTCCGCCGTCGACACGACGATCGTCGACGGGAGGGTTCTCATGCGCGGCCGTGAGCTGCTCACCGTCGACGAGCACGAGGTCGTCGCGCAGGCGAACGCCGCCTTCCGACGAGTGGTCGATCGCATGGAGGTCGTCGTCCGCGAGCACTGACCGTCGGTGTGCGCGGACCTCCTCGAGCGCCCGCATCGCGACCGAACCGCCCCATCCGACGCACCAACACACAGAAAGAGGACCCGCCATGAAGATCACCAGCCGCCTTCTCGCGGTGGGCGCGGGCGCCGCCGCGCTCGTGTTGACGTTCACCTCCTGTTCCGGCAGCGACTCGAGCTCCTCCGACGACTCGACGACCGGACTTACGACGGTCCGCTTCTCGCTCGACTGGACGCCGAACACGAACCACACCGGTCTCTACGACGCCATCGCGAAAGGCTACTTCGAGGACGCCGGCATCGACCTCGAGATCCTCCCCTACAACGACTCCTACCCGGACACCCTGATCGACGCCGGGTCCGCGGAATGCGGCATCGGCTTCGAGGAGAGCACCACCGTCGCGCAGGCGGCGGGCGCGGACATCACGACGGTCATGGCGACGGTCCAGCACTGGGCGACCGCGATCGGTGTCCGTGCCGACGACGACTCGATCGACTCGCCGGCCGACCTCGACGGGAAGATCTACGCCGGCTTCGGCTCGGCGACCGACGCGCCGATGATCGCGACGGTCATCAAGGACGACGGCGGCACCGGCGAGTTCACCGAGGTCACGCTGGACACGAGCGCCTACGAGGCCGTCTACAACGGCGAGGCCGACTTCACGATCCCCTTCGTCACCTGGGAGGCGATCGAGGCGGAGATCGCCGGGACGCCGTTCAAGCTGTTCAACTGGACCGACTACGGCATGCCCGACGACTACGCGGTCCTGGTCAACTGCAACTCCGACTGGCTGGCTGACAACCCGGAGACGGCGGCGGCCTTCGTCCAGGCGCTGCAGAAGGGCTACGAGGACGCCGTCGCGGACCCGGACGGCACCGCGGACATCCTCATCGATGCCGCGCCCGACATCTTCGACACCGACGAGGCGAAGGAGCTCGTCTACGAGAGCCAGACGCTCCTCTCGTCCGACTACATCGAGGCTGACGACGGATCGGTCGGATTCATCGACGCCGATCGCTATCAGACGATGACGCAGTGGCTGTTCGACAACGGCCTGCTGACCGACGAGAACGGCGATCCGCTCACGGAGGTGCCCGACTCGTCGACGTACTTCACGAACGAGTACCTCGCCAGCTCCTGACCCGCCCGACCCGCGAGGGCGGCGGCCCGCCGCACCGCCGCCCTCGCGGGCACCCCTCACCACCCCCACCTGCGGCGAGAGGAGCCAGCGCGTGATCACGCCGACCCTGTCCGGGACCCTCACCGCACGCGTCGCCCGGGCGGCATGCGACTGGGTGCGACTCCCGATCCTCAGCGGGGTGCAGGACGGCACTCTCGATCCACGGATCTTCCGCAACTACCTCGAACAGGACTATCTGTATCTCAGGTACTACGCGCGGATCTACGCGCGGCTCGCCGCCGCGGCGACGACGCATCAGGAGCTCGCGCATTTCATCGCGCTCGCCGCCGGTACGCTCGATGTCGAGCTCGATCATCACATCGCCGCGTCGGCGCCGTTCGGCTGCGACTTCGCCGCCGCCCGGCCGTCGCCGCAGCTCGCCGCGTACCTCGCCTTCTACGACGAGCTCGCCGACGACCGCGATGCGACGCTGGTCGCGATGCTGCCCTGCGCCTACGGTTACGCGGTCGCACTCGATCTCATCAAGGACGGCGAGCTCGGCGCGTACGCGGACTGGGTCGGGATGTACACGAGCGGCGCATACGCCCAGATCACGGCGAGGCATCTCGCCATGATCGACGGTTGCGCGATCGACGTCGATCGGGCGGTGGCGATCGTCGAGCGCGGCCTGGCGCTCGAACACGGGTTCTGGAACCAGCTCCCCGAGGAGGCCGTCAGATGAGCGCGGTGAAAGAGATCCCCGCGGGCTCGGCACAGCCGACGAGGAGGAAGGCCTCCGCGCGCAGCAGGACGTTCTGGAGCGCGGTCATCCCGCCGGTCGTGGTCGTCGTGATCGTCATCGTCGGCTGGGAGCTCGCCGTCGATCTGACCGGGATATCCGCGAGGGTGCTGCCGTCGCCGAGCCGGGTCGCCGTGCAGGGCTGGGCACAGCTCGACGCGATCATGGAGCACGCCTGGGCGACGCTCCAGGTGACGTTGATCGGCTTCGCGTTCTCCCTCGTCGTCGCCTGGCTGCTCGCCGTCGCGATCGACTTCTGGCGACCGCTGCGCAAGGGGATCATGCCGCTCCTGGTCGCATCCCAGACGATCCCGATCATCGCGATCGCGCCGCTCATGATCATCTGGTTCGGCTTCGGCCTGCTGCCGAAGATCCTCGTGGTCGGCCTCGTGACCTTCTTCCCGATCGTCGTCGGCCTCGTCGAGGGGTTCGACAAGACGGACCGGGAGGCGTCGAACCTGCTGCGCTCGATGGGGGCCGGCAGGGCGAAGGAGTTCTGGTACGTCCGCCTGCCGTCGGCGCTGCCGTCGTTCTTCACCGCGCTGCGGATCTCGATCACCTACGCCGTCGTGGGTGCGATCTTCGCCGAGTACGTGGGCGCGCAGCTCGGCCTCGGCATCTACATGAGCATGCAGAAGAACGCCTTCCGCGTCGATCTGGTGCTCGCGGCGGTCGTGGTCACATCGATCCTGTCGATCCTGCTGTACCTGCTCACGTTCCTCATCGAACGGATCGTGCTCCCGTGGGCCCACAAAGAGAGGAGGATGCGCGATGGCCGTTGACGCCGCGCCGCGCATCGCGCTGGAGCACCTGCACAAGGAGTTCGATCTCGGCGGCGGAGGGGTCCGCAGGGTCGTCGACGACGTCTCCTTCGACGTCGGCCCGGGGGAGTTCGTCGCCGTCATCGGACCGTCGGGGTGCGGCAAGTCGACGATGTTCAACATCATCGCCGGACTCGAGACCCCGACAAGCGGCGACGTACTGGTCGACGGCACGAGCGCGATCGGACAGCGGGAGCACACCGCATACATGCCGCAGAAGGACCTCCTCTTCCCGTGGCGCTCGATCGTGGAGAACACGGCCCTCGGCCTGGAGGTCGGCGGCGTGCGGAAGAAGACCGCGAGGGCGAAGGCCGCCGCGCTCTTCCCGAGGTTCGGCCTCGCCGGCTTCGAGCAGTCGTACCCCTTCGAGCTGTCGGGCGGCATGCGGCAGCGGGCGGCGCTGCTGCGCACGGTCCTCCAGGAGCGTGAGATCCTGCTGCTCGACGAACCGTTCGGCGCCCTCGACTCGCTCACCCGCATCGAGATGCAGAACTGGCTCCAGGACGTCTGGGCGGAGAACTCGTGGACCGCCGTGCTGATCACGCACGACATCCGAGAGGCCGTCTACCTCGCCGACCGGATCATCGTGCTCAGCGCACGGCCGGCGAGCGTACGGCTCAACCTCGAGGTCGCACTCCCGCGTTCGCGCGAGCTCGCGATCACGACATCGCCGGAGTTCGCCCGGATCGAGCAGCAGCTCATCGAGGTGCTCCACGAGGAGTCGAGGAAGGCCTTCGAACAGCAGCTCGGCCGCGCGTAGCGGCCAGGGAGGGGACGCGGGTGAAGAACATCGAATACGGCATCTTCATGCCGGTGGGCAGCGGCGGCTGGATCGTCTCGGAGAACGTGCCCCTGCTCGACGGCAGCTACGCGTACAACAAGCGGGTCGCGCAGCTCTCCGAACGGCTCGGCTTCGACTTCACGCTCTCGCAGGCGGTCTGGCGCGGCTATCCCGGTCCGGCGCATCACTTCGAGACCAACCTCGAGTCGCTGACGACGAGCGCCGGCCTCGCCGAGGCGACATCGGAGATCGGCGTGTGGTCGACGGTGAACACCGCTCTCATCCACCCGGCGGTCGCCGCGAAGATGGTCGCGACCGGAAGTCAGATCGGCGCGGGTCGTACCGGGCTCAACATCGTCGCCGGCGGCAACCGCGTCGCGGAACGCCAGTTCGGCCTCGGCGCCGACCTCGACAACGCGCTGAAGTACCGCAGAGCCGCGGAATGGGTGGAGGTGGTCCGCGCGCTGTGGAGCGAGGACAGCGTCGACTACGACGGCGAATTCTTTCAGCTGCGCGACGCGCAGTCCTGGCCGAAGCCGGTCGGCGGCGCGCCGCAGATGATCTGCGCCGCGACCTCCGACACGGGTCTCGCCTTCGTGGCCAAGCACCTCGACGGCGTGCTCTTCGAGGGCACGACCCGTGACTCGGTCGTCGCGATCGGTCAGCGTGCCCGGCGCATCTCGCGGGACAACGGCGACGCGCTGAAGACGTACTGCGTGTTCATGGTCATCCCCGGCGAGACCGACGTCGATGCGCAGCGCCGGATCGATCACTACCAGGCCGGTCGCGATATCGGTGCGCTGAGGAAGATGGCCGAGGAGTGGGGTGCGGTCACGCACGATGCGACCGCGTATCGCGCCGACAACGAGGGCTGGTTCGATGCGACGGCGATCTCGACCGGCACCGTCGCCGGCTCGCCGGCGACGATCGCCGAACAGCTCGCCGACATGATCGAGCACGCCGACGTTGACGGCGCGGTGTTCATCATGCCCGATTTCATCGACGACCTCACCGTGCTCGGAGAGGAGATCGTCCCGGCGCTCGTGAGGGAGGGCTTCGGCCGGATCGCCGCCAGACCTGCTCGCGCGGGAGCAGGTCGGGCGGATCAGAACTCGAGCAGGTTCTCCCGAAACGTCGGCCCGGCGTAGTCGTCGCGCACCGCCCCGCGGCGCCGCAGCGCCGGGACGAGGCCGTCCGTGATGCTCGCGGTGAAGGCCCGGCTCGGCTGGAACCCGGGCGATTCGATCAGGAAGCCGTCGCCGCCGACCGCGTCGATCGCCTGGCACATGAGGTCCGCGACGGTGTCGGGGGAGCCGACGAGGTCGATGCAGTCATGCGAGAAGCCCATCTCGCGGACGCATTCGCGCAAGGTCTTCCCCGAGCCCCACTGGGCGAGGCGCTCGAGGATGCCGCGGCTCTGCTCGGTGTGCAGCTCGGGGAGCGGCTCGTCGAGGGGATACCGGGAGAGGTCGATCCCGCTCCAGCCGGAGACCCGGGCGAGGACGTCGAGCTGTGTGCGCGGGCTGTCGAGCAGCGCCTCGTAGACGTCGTGCGCCTCGGCGTCGTCGCGCCCCACGATCGGGGTGACGACGTAGAGCACCTTGCAGCCGTCGGGGTCGCGACCGTAGGACGACATCCGCGCGCGGATGTCGTCGCGGTAGGAGCGCATCGCCTCGACGCCGCGCACCGCGGTGACGATGACCTCGGCATGCTTGGCGGCGAAGTCCATCCCCTTCGCCGACGCGCCGGCCTGGATGAGCACGGGCTGTCCCTGCGGTGACCGCACGGTGTTGAGCGGGCCGCGGGAGGAGAAGTGCTTGCCGCGGAAGCCGATCTCGTGGACCTTGGCGGCATCGGCGTAGACCCACCGTTCGCGGTCCATGACGACGGCGTCCTCGTCCCATGAGTTCCAGAGCGCCTTCGCGATCTCGACGGCCTCGTCGGCGATCTCGTAGCGCTCGTCATGATCGGGGAAACGCTCGAGCCCGTAGTTCTCGGCGACGCCGGCGCCCGCGGTCGTCACGAGGTTCCACGCGAAGCGGCCACCGGTCAGCGAGTCCATGGTCGAGGCGAGCCGCGCGGTCGAATACGGGATGTTGAACGTCGTCGACATCGTCACGCCGAGGCCGATCCGGCTCGTGTGCGAGCCGATGATCGCCGCCATCGGCACGGGGTCGCCCTTGGGTGCGACGAAGTTGTACCTGAGGTAGGTCTCGCGCGAGCCGCCGAAGGCGTCGGGGATCGCGACGGCGTCCTCGAACAGGAGGAAGTCGAACTTCGCGCGCTCGAGGGCCTGGGCGAGCTCGATGTAGAAACGCCCGGTCCAGAAGTCGCCGCCGCCCGAGGCGAGCGGGCCGTTCCACTCGTCCGGGACGAACCCGGTGAAGTACCCGAGGTGGAACCGCGCCGTCATGACAGATCGACCCACACGGTCTTCGTCTGCAGGTAGGGATCGAGCGCCTCCCGGCCGAGCTCCTTGCCGTAGCCGCTCGCCTTGAAGCCGCCGTAGGGGACCGCGACGTCGAACATCCCGTAGGCGTTCACCCAGACGACGCCGGCGCGGATCTGAGCGGCCACGCGATGCGCGCGTTTGACGTTCAGCGACCACACGCCGGAGGCGAGGCCGAACGGGGTCGCGTTCGCGTGCTCGACCGCCTCCTCCTCGGTGTCGAAGCGCCCGACCATGCCGACCGGTCCGAAGATCTCGCGCTGCATGATCGTCATGTCCGCGGTGACGTCGGTGAACAGCGTCGGCGGGACGAAGTAGCCCTCGCCGAGGCCGCTCGTCTCCAGCGCGCCGCCGACGACGGCGCGAGCGCCCTGCTCGAGCCCCGAGGCGATGAGGTCCGTCACCCGCTCGCGCTGCTCCGCGGACACGAGCGGCCCCATGGTCGTGGCCTCGTCGAGGCCGGGGCCGAGGCGCACCGCCGCGACCCGGGCGGCGAGGCCCTCGAGGAAACGGTCGTAGACCGAGGAATGGACGAAGACCCGCGCCCCGGCGATGCAGCACTGGCCCTGGTTCCAGTACACGGCCCCGAAGGTGCCCTCGATCGCCGCGTCGAGGTCGGCGTCCTCGAAGACGAGGCTCGGCGACTTCCCGCCGAGCTCGAGGGAGAGGCGCTTCATGTTCGCCTTCGAGGCCTCGAGGATCTTCTGCCCCGTCGCGTTCTCGCCGGTGAACGTGATCTTGTCGACGTCGAGGTGCGCGGCGAGCGGGGCGCCCGTTGCGGGGCCGTCCCCGGTGACGACGTTGAGCACCCCGTCGGGGAAGCCGATCTCGTGCATGAGCTCGGCGAGCCGGAGCGCGG
>JASGDW010000127.1:0-12977 GCA_047606965.1 Microbacterium sp. | reverse complement strand
GATGCGGCGCGGGGCGTTGTGCCTCGCGCCGCATCCGCTTCATGAAGGAGCCATGACCGAATCCCTCACGATCACCGCGACCGCGGTCGACCCGGGGCTGCTCGCCCTGCCGTGGCAGACACCGCTGGGCGAATGGCCGAGCTCGTCGATCGTGTACCTGCCCAAGGGGCTGTCGCGGCATCTGGTGCGGTTCACGAGCCTGTCCGGCCGGGTCGTGGCGGTCAAGGAGACCACCGCCGAGATGGCGCGGCGCGAGTATGACCTGCTCGGTCATCTCGCCCGGCTGGACGCGCCGTGCGTCGAACGCGTCGCGGTGATCGCGGGACGCACCGACACCGCGGGCAAGCCGCTGCCGGCGGCGCTCGTGACCGCGCACCTGAAGTTCTCCCTGCCCTACCGGGCGCTTTTCACCCAGGTGCTTCGCCCGCACACGGCATCCCGTCTGGTCGACGCCCTCGCCGTGCTGCTCGTGCGCCTGCACAACGTCGGCTTCTTCTGGGGAGACGTGTCGCTGTCGAACACCCTGTTCCGCCGGGATGCCGGGGCCTTCGCCGCCTATCTCGTCGATGCGGAGACCGGCGAGCTGCACGAGACCGGCCTCACCCGCGGTCAGCGCGAGCACGACCTCGACGTCGCCCGCACCAACATCGCCGGCGAGATCATGGACCTGGAGGCCGGCGGGCGGCTCGAGGGCGGTGTGGACGCGCTCCAGATCGCCGACGGGATCGTGTCGTCCTACCGCTCGCTGTGGGGTGCGCTCACCGACCGCGAGTCGTTCTCGGCCGACGAGTCGTGGCGCATCACCGAGCGGGTGGCGCGGTTGAACACGCTCGGGTTCGACATCGACGAGATGTCGATCCAGGCAACCGCGGACGGCACGACCGTGTCGATCCAGCCGAAGGTCGTGGATGCCGGGCATCATCAGCGACGGCTGCTGCGGCTGACCGGGCTCGACGTGGAGGAGAACCAGGCGCGACGGCTGCTGAACGACCTGGACGAGTTCCGGGCGCGCAGCGGCCGGGAGGACGACGAGGAGATGGTCGCGCACGAGTGGCTGACCCGCGTGTTCGAGCCGGTCGTGCGGGCGATCCCCTTCGATCTGCGCGCCAAGCTCGAGCCGGCGGAGGTGTTCCATCAGGTGCTCGAGCACCGCTGGTACATGTCGCAGGGCAGCGGCCGGGCGGTGCCGCTCGCCGAGGTGCTGACCGGCTACATCGACGATGTGCTGCGCCACCGCCGCGACGAGGCGACCGTGATGGGTCCGGTGACCGAGACGGTCAGCATCCCGGTCATCCGCACCGCCGAGGCGGCGTCCGAGCCCGAGCCGGAGGTCGACTGGCGCGACCTGGTCTGACCGTCGATATGGCGTGCCCCGTCCATGCCCCCCCGCACCTGTCTTGCGTTCGTCTCCGTCGACGTGCGCGCGGACACCATGGGGGCGTGCACGTTGACGGGGAGGAACGCTACGGGCGGGCGGCGTCAGCGGCGCGCGGCGCGCAACGTCGAGATCTGGTAGAGCGCGACGGATGCCGCGATGCCAGCGTTCAGCGACTCGGTCGCCGCCTCGATCGGGATGGACACCACCTGGTCGCACGTCTCGGTGACCAGGCGCGACAGGCCCTTGCCCTCGGAGCCGACGACGATCACGACGGGGCGGTCGGCGAGCTCGAGCGTCGGCAGCGAGACGTCGCCGCCGCCGTCCAGGCCCAGCACGAACACGCCCTGCCTCTTGAACTCCTTGAGCGTGGTCACGAGGTTCGACGCGAGCGCCACCGGGATGCGGGCCGCCGCCCCGGCGCTCGTCTTCCACGCCGCGGAGTTCACGCTCGCGCTGCGCCGCTGCGGCAGCAGCACGGCGTGCCCGCCGAACGCCGCCGTGGAGCGGATGATCGCGCCCAGGTTGCGCGGGTCGGTCACCCCGTCGAGGGCCACGAACAACGGCGTCTGGCCCCGGTCTGAGACCCGTTCCAGCACGTCCTGCGGGTGGGCGTAGGCGTAGGGCGGCACCTTCAGGGCGATCCCCTGGTGCACCCCGCCGGGGCCGGCCATGCGGTCGAGCTCGGGGCGGGTGACCTCCAGCACCGGGATGTCGCGGTGCGAGGCGATCGACAGCGTCTCCTTGACACGGTTGTCCATCTCGACGCGCTGCGCGATGTAGAGCGCCGTCGCGGGGATCCTCGCCCGTAGCGCCTCGAGCACGGAGTTGCGGCCGGTGACCGTCTCGGTGTCGTCGGAGGCCCCTGCCCGCGGAGCGCGGTTGATGCTCTGCGGCCGCGCGCCGGTCTTGCCGCCGGCGGCGACGAACCGCTCCTGGGCCGCCTTGCGCTTGCCGGCGACGTGCCAGCTGCGGTTCTCCGCCTTCGGGGTGGGCCCCTTGCCCTCCAGTGCCTTGCGACCGTTGCCGCCGGTGCCCTTGGTGGCGCCCTTCTTCTTGCTGTTGCCCGCTCCCGGGCGGGGTGGCTTAGCCATCGAGACTCCAATGCGTTGCGTCGGCGGTGTCCTCCAGCACGATGCCCGCCGCGGCGATCGCATCGCGGATACGGTCGGCCGCCGCCCAGTCCTTCTCGGCACGCGCCCGGGCGCGCTGGGCGATCATCTCCCGCACGAGGGCGTCCAGAGCCGCCGCCTCCGGCCCCGCCGTGCGTGCCCATCGCGGGTCGAGGGGGTCGAGTCCCAGCAGCCCGGTCATCGTCGCCACCGCCGCGAATGCCCGCGCCGTGGCGTCCGGGTCCCCGGCATCCACCGCGGCGTTGCCCTCGCGCACGGTCTCGTGCACGACGGCGAGCGCCTGCGGCACCGCGAGGTCGTCGTCCATCGCGGCCCGGAACCTCTCCGGGAGCACGGCGGCGATGCGCGTGTCGACGTCCTCGTCCCGCAGCGCCCTGACGGCCCGCTGCAGGAACCCGCGGATGCGCTCCAGCGCGGCCTCCGCCTCGTCGAAGGCGCGGTCGGACACGTCGAGGCTCGACCGGTAGTGGGCGGCGGCGAGCGCGTAGCGCACCACGAGCGGGTCGCGCTCGCGCAGCACCTCGGCGGCGAGCACGACGTTGCCGAGCGACTTCGACATCTTCTGGCCGTCGACGGTGACCAGCCCGTTGTGCACCCAGTAGCGCGCGAACGGGTCCCCGGCCGCGCCGGACTGGGCGATCTCGTTCTCGTGGTGCGGGAAGCGCAGGTCGAGCCCGCCGCCGTGGATGTCGAACTCCGGCCCCAGGTACCGGCGGCTCATCGCCGAGCACTCGATGTGCCAGCCGGGGCGGCCCTCGCCCCACGGCGACGCCCACACGGCATCCGCCGGCTCGTCCGGCTTCGCGCCCTTCCACAACGCGAAGTCGCGGGGGTCGCGCTTGCCGCGTGGGTCGGCGTCCACGGCCGGCTCCATCGCGTCCAGGGACTGGCGGGTGAGCGAGCCGTAGGCGGGCCACGACCGCACGTCGAAGTACACGTCGCCGGATCCGTCCGGCGCCGGATAGGCGTGACCGGCCGCGACGAGCCGTGCGATCAGCTCGATCATCTGCGGGATCGAGGCGGTCGCGCGCGGCTCGTACGTCGGCGGGTGGATGCCGATGGCGGCATACGCCGCCGTGAACTCCTGCTCCATGCGGTATGCGAGCGCCCACCACGGCTGTGCCGAGGTCGCGTTCAGGAGCACCTTGTCGTCGATGTCGGTGACGTTGCGCACGAAGGTGACCCGGCCGAAACGGTGTTCGAGCCAGCGGCGCAGGATGTCGAAGGCGAGGGCTCCGCGCAGGTGCCCGATGTGCGGACCGGACTGGACGGTGGGCCCGCAGACGTACATCGTGACGTTCCCAGAGTCCAGAGGCACGAAGTCGCGCAGCGCCTGCGCCTGGGTGTCGTAGAGCCTGACCGTCACCGTCCCAGCCTACCGGCGGGCGCCTTCCCCCTTTCCGTCCATGAGCGGACGGATCTCCGAGCCGCGGTCTCCCGTGACACGCACGCACCCTCGCGGCGACGACGGCACGGTAGAACAGGAGGATGCTCCCCGTCCTCGCCGTCGTGCTCGCGGCCGTGCTGTTCGGGACCACCGGCACCTCGCAGGAGCTCGGGCCCGCCGGCACGACCCCGCTGGGCGTCGGCGCGATGCGCCTCGTGGTCGGGGGCGCGGCCCTCGGCGCGCTGGGCTTCGCGCTGGCTCGGCGCCGACGTGCCGCATCCGGCCACCGGAATCCGCCGGCGCGCCCTCGCGCCCTCGCGCTGATGGCGACCACGGGCGTGTGCCTCACCGCCTATCAGCCGCTGTTCTTCCTCGGCACCGCCCGCAACGGGGTCGCGGTCGGCACGGTGATCGCGCTGGGCGCCGCCCCCGTGCTGGCCGGCGCGATCGAGTGGGCCCTGACACGGCGCCGGCCTCGCCCCGCCTGGATCGGCGCGACCGCGCTGGCGACGACGGGAGTCGCGCTGCTCGCCCTCGGCGGGGATGCCGGAGCGGGCGGCGTCGACGGGCTCGGGCTGATCGGCTCGGTGGGCGCCGGCGGCGCGTTCGCCGTGTTCGCCAACGCGCAGCGGCGGCTGATGGACACGGGGTGGGATCCGTTCACGGTCGCCGGCGCGATGGGGCTCGTCTCGGCGGCGTGCGCCGCCCTGCTGCTGCCCTTCGCCGACCTGGGCTGGCTGGCCGAGCCGTCCGGGACGGTCATGACGCTCTGGCTGGGCCTGGCGACGATCGCGATCGCCTACGCCTCGTTCACCTGGGGTCTGGAGCGGCTGACCACGGCGACCGCGGCGACGCTCACGCTCGCGGAGCCCCTGACCGCGAGCCTGCTCGGCGTCCTCGTGCTCGGCGAACGGCTCTCGTCCGGCGCGGTCACGGGTCTGGTGGTGCTCGGCGCCGGCCTGCTGCTACTCGCCTGGAGCGCCCGCGGTCCTCGGGATCCGCGTCCGTTCCCCGTGGAGGGATGAGCCGCGGCCGAGGCCGTCAGACCGGCACGACCAGTGCCACCGCGAACGCCGCGACGCCCTCGGCGCGGCCGGTGAACCCCAGCGCGTCGGTCGTCGTCGCCGACACCGACACCGGCGCGCCGCCGAGCGCGGCCGACAGCGCGGCCTCCGCCTCGGCGCGGCGCGGCGCGAACCTCGGACGCTGGGCCTGCACCTGCGCCGAGACGTTGCCGATGCGCCAGCCCGCCTCTCCCAGCAGGGCACGGGTGCGGCCGAGGAAGGCGTCCGCGTGCGCGCCGGCGTACTCGGGACGGTCAGTGCCGAAGTGCGAGCCGATGTCGCCGAGGCCGGCGGCCGACAGCAGCGCGTCGACGATCGCGTGGGCGACCGCGTCGCCGTCGGAGTGCCCGGACAGCCCCGGCTCGCCGGGCCATTCGAGCCCCGCCAGCCACAGCGGGCCGTCGCCGCCGAAGGCGTGCACGTCGGTGCCGATGCCGACGCGCGGCAGCGCGGGGGCGGCGTCCAGACCTACGCCCACGGGCGGGAGCGGTGCGACCAGGGTACGCGCACGCTCCAGGTCGGCGGGGGTCGTGATCTTGAACGCGAGCGGCGAGCCCTCGACCGCCGCGACGCGGTGACCGGCGGCGGCGACCAGAGCGGCGTCGTCGGTGTACTCCGCCTCCGCGACCCGGTACGAACTGACGAGGACGTCCCGACGGAAGCCCTGCGGCGTCTGCGCGGCGCCCAGCTCGGAACGATCGACCATGCCGAGGACCTCCCCGCCTCCCACGCGCTTGATCGTGTCGACCACGGGCAGCACCGGCACCGCGCCCGCGGCGTGCTCGAGGGCGGCAGCGACCCGCGCGAACACGTCCGGCGGCGTCAGCGCACGGGCCGCGTCGTGCACGAGCACGACCTCGACGTCGGGCCACACGGCCGCGAGCCCGGCAGACACCGAACGCTGCCGGGTGTCGCCGCCGGTGACCACGCGCACGAGATCCCGGCGCGCTCCGGCGGCCTCGACGGCATCCGTCCACGCCGTACCCTCGTGCCCGGGCGGGACGACGACGACGACCTGCGCCTCGGGACCGGCGAACACCTGGGTCAGGGCGTGACGCAGGATCGTGTGCCCGTCGATGCCGACGAACGCCTTGGGGACGCCGGCCCCCAGCCGGCTGCCGGATCCGGCGGCGACCACGATCACCGCGACCCGCGGCACCGCAACGACGCTCACGCGCGCGACGCGATCAGCTGGCGAGGACCTCTTCGAGCAGGACGCTGGCCTGCTCCTCGTCGGTCTTCTCGGCCAGGGCGAGCTCGGAGATGAGGATCTGCTTGGCCTTGGCGAGCATGCGCTTCTCCCCCGCGGACAGACCGCGGTCCTGATCGCGGCGCCACAGGTCTCGCACGACCTCGCTCACCTTGATGACGTCGCCCGAGGCGAGCTTCTCGAGGTTCGCCTTGTAGCGACGGGACCAGTTCGTCGGCTCCTCGGTGAACGGCGCACGCAGCACCTCGAACACCCGCTCGAGGCCGTCCTTGCCGATCACGTCGCGCACGCCGACCAGATCGACGTTCTCGGCCGGGACCTCGATGACCAGATCGCCCTGGGTGACGTTGAGCTTCAAGTACTTCTTCGTCTCACCCTTGATGACGCGTTCCTTGACCTCGATGATGGTCGCCGCCCCGTGGTGGGGGTAGACGACCGTTTCGCCAACCTCAAAAAGCATGGAATTATGTCCTTTCGGCAGCTAATAGGATACCACAGGAGATCTGCGCTAAGGTTTGCGCCCGCGGCCCGCCAGAGGTCCCGAGACCGCCGGGCCGACCCCATAGAATGTGGACGACGCCCGTCTGCATCCTGGGAGGAACTGTGAAAGCGCGCCTGATCGCGACCGTGGCCGTGACGGCGGCGGTCCTCCTCGCAACGACGGGGTGCAACATGATCGCCCCGCAGAGCACGACGGTGCAGTACTCCCCCGCCGAGGGCATCGACGTGCCGGACTCGAGCGGCCCGCTGGAGGTGCGCAACGCCCTGTTCGTGGCCGACGAGGACGGCAGCGAGGGCAACTTCCTCGCGGCGATCGTCAACAGCACCGACTCCTCCGAGGTGCTGAACATCCAGGTCGGCGAGGGCGCCGACGCGATAACCAAGAGCATCCGCGTCTCGGCGCACACCACCAAGAGCCTGGGCATGAGCGACATCGAGGGCGTCGAGGACTTCGAGGGCGCCGACCCGCTGCTGATCAGCGGCCTCGACACCCCGCCCGGAGCCACCGTGTCGGTGTACTTCCAGTCCGGTGACGGCGAGGGCACGCGGATCGACGTCCCGGTGCTCGACGGCACGCTGGCCTATCTGGCCTCGTATGCCCCGTAGTCCGCGGCCGCCGCGCCACGTGTCATAACTCCGCCTGCCCGGGCCTGCGACGGGAAGCGGCCGCGTGGTCGCGGGGTCCGGGCCCTTGCCGGGACGGCTCGGGCGGAGTTATGACACGGCCCGGGATGCGCACCCCGGAGCGGGGCGGGTCACGCCTCGAAGCGGTACCCGAGCCCGCGCACCGTGACGAGCATCTCGGGGTCGCTCGGCGTGCGCTCGATGCGGGACCGGATGCGTTTGATGTGCACGTCGAGCGTCTTGGTGTCGCCGAAGTAGTCGGTGCCCCACACCCGGTCGATGAGCTGGCCCCGGGTCAGCACCCGGCCCGCGTTGCGCATGAGCACCTCGAGCAGTTCGAACTCCTTGAGCGGCATGGCGATCTCCGAGCCGTCCACGGCGACCGTGTGCCGGTCGATGTCGACAGTCACGCGCCCGGCGTTGAGCACCCGCTCGTCGAGGTCCGCGTCGCTCTGGGCGAAACGGCGCAGCACCGCCCGCATCCGCGCGAGCAGCTCCCGCGCCGAGTAGGGCTTGGTGACGTAGTCGTCCGCGCCGAGCTCGAGTCCCACGACGATGTCGACCTCGCTGTCCTTCGCGGTGAGCATGATGATCGGCACCGACGACTCGGCACGCAGCAGACGGCACACCTCGGTGCCCGCCATCCCCGGCAGCATGAGGTCGAGCAGGACGATGTCCGCCCCGCGGTCGCGGAAGGCGGCCAGCGCGGCCGCGCCGTCCTCGGCCGTCTCGACCTCGAACCCCTCGCGGCGCAGCAGATAGGCGAGCGGGTCTGCGAGGTCGGGTTCGTCCTCGACGATCAGGACGCGGGTCATGCGATGGCTCCGTTCTGTGCGACATCCGTCGGCACCGGCTTCTTGGGCTTCTTCTTGCGCGGCTTGGCGGCCTTCGCGGCCGGGCGCGCGGGTCGCAGATCGGGCGCGTCGATCAGCGGCAACTGGATCGTGAAGGTCGAGCCGCGGCCGAGCCGCGACCAGACGCGCACCTCGCCGCCGTGCCGCTGCACCGCGTGCTTGACGATCGACAGTCCGAGGCCCGTGCCGCCGGTGCGGCGCGAGCGGGCCTGGTCGGAGCGGTAGAAGCGCTCGAAGACCCGGTCCTGCTCCTGCTCGGAGATGCCGATGCCACGGTCGGTGACGGCGATCTCGACGGAGTTGTGCACCTGCTTGATGCCGATCCCGACGCTCGACCCAGCCGGGGAGTAGGCGATCGCGTTGGCGATGAGATTGCCGACGGCCTCGCTGAGGATCTGCGCGTCGCCGCGCACGAACAGCCCGCGCGTGCCGCCGCGTTGCAAGGTGACGCCGGCGACGTCGGCGGTCACGGTGTGGGCCTCGACGGCGCCTGCGACGACCTCGTCGATCGAGACCTCGCGCAGCTGGGCGTTCTCGTCGGCCGCCTGCAGGCGGGACAGGTTCATCACGCGGGAGGTGAGCGCGGCCAGGCGCGCCGCCTCCGCGCTCATGCGGCTCGCGAACCGACGCACCTGCGCGGGGTCGTCGGCGGCGGACTCGATCGCCTCGGCCAGCAGCGTGATCGCCCCGACCGGGGTCTTCAGTTCGTGGCTCGTGTTGGCGACGAAGTCGCGGCGCATCTGCTCGACGCGCTCGCGCTCGGTGATGTCACGCATGACCAGCAGCACGAGCCGGGCCGAGACGGGGGTGGCGCGGACGGAGACCTGCCGTCGCTCGGCGGGCGCCGCGGGACGGCGCAGGCTCAACAGCGCCGAGCCGGCGCCGCCGCGCTCGCGCACGTCGCGCGCCAGCTCGCGCAGGCGTTCCTCCTGCAGTGTCTCACCGATGTTCATGCCGAATCCGACCGCGGCGGTGGACGCCGCACGCACCGTGCCCGAGCCGTCGAGGACGATCGCGGCGTCGTCCATGGCGCCGAGCACGTCTTCGATGCCGGCGGGAAGGCTGGCGGAGGTCTGCTGGCGCACGGTCGCGCGTGCACGATAGGCGGCCACCAGCAGAAGCACGATCGACGCTCCGATGAACAGACCCACCAGGAGCGCGACGAGCGCCAGCTGCGTCGAGTCCATGACATCCAGCGTAGATGGCCCGCACCGGGCCCATCCGTGCCCGATCCGGCCCGGATTACTATTCACCACGGCGGCACCGATCGTTAACCTTCGGCCGGGACAATCGGCCCGCGACCGTACGCCCGGCCGCCGACAAGGAAGGTGCATCTCCATGCGCGAGGTTTTCCAGCAGTCTCTGGACGAGGTGCGCGTGCGCCTGGTCGAGATCTCCGAGCTCGTCGCCGAGGCCATCGAGAAGGCCACGAAGGCGTTCGGCACGAGCGACGTCGCCCTGGCCGAGGAGGTCATCGAGAACGACCCGGTCATCGACGACAAGGCGATCGAGCTCGACGAGCTGGCCATCGACATCCTCGCCCGTCAGCAGCCGGTCGCCAGCGATCTGCGCACCGTCGTGTCGGCTCTGCGCATCAGCGCGTCGCTGGAGCGCATGGGCGACATCGCCGAGCACATCGCGCAGCTGACCCGCATGCGCTTCCCCGACCGCGCCATCCCCAAGGGGCTCAAGGGCACGTTCACGAAGATGGGCGAGATCGACGTGGACGTGGCGCGCAAGCTGACCCGCCTGCTCGACACCCGCGACCTCGACATCGCGGAGCAGATCCGCAACGAGGACGACAAGCTCGACGACCTGCACGTCGCCGTGTTCGAGAAGGTGCTCAGCGACTCTTGGCAGGGCGAGGCCGGCGCCACCGTCGACGCGACCCTGGCCAGCCGCTACCACGAGCGTTTCGGCGACCACGCCGTCTCGGTGGCCAAGAAGATCGTCTACCTCGCGACCGGCGACTGGGTTGTCACCGGCGACGAGGAGTGGAGCGGGGGCGCCTGAGCCGCGGCGTCGCCCCCCGCGGCGCGGGGCAGGGTGTCGACCGCCGTACGCACGAGAGAGGGCGCCTCCGATCGGAGCGCCCTCTCCGCTACTTCTTTCCCTGGGCGGCGACGGCCGCGGCGCCGGCGGCGGCGGCGTCCGGGTCGAGGTATTCCCCCGGGCCGAGCGGCTCGAGGTTCTCGTCGAGGCGGTAGACCAGCGGGATGCCCGTGGGGATGTTCAGCTCGGCGATGTCGTCGTCGCCGATGCGCTCGAGGTGCTTCACGAGGCCGCGCAGCGAGTTCCCGTGGGCGGTGACCAGCACGGTCTTGCCCGCCTTCAGGTCGGGGACGATCTCGCCCTCCCAGTACGGCAGCAGGCGGTCGATCACGAGCTTGAGCGACTCGGTGCGCGGGACCTCGCCGTCGATGCCGACGTAGCGCGGGTCGTCCACCTGGCTGAACTCGCTGTCGTCGGGCAGCGGCGGCGGCGGCACGTCGAAGGAACGACGCCAGAGCTTGAACTGCTCCGGTCCGAACTCCTCCAGGGTCTGCGCCTTGTCCTTGCCCTGCAACGCGCCGTAGTGGCGCTCGTTGAGACGCCACGAGCGCTTGACGGGGACCCAGATGCGGTCGGCGGTCTCGAGCGCGATGTTCGCGGTCTGGATGGCGCGGGTCAGCAGCGAGGTGTGCAGCACGTCGGGCAGCAGCCCGCTCTCGGCCAGCAGCTGGCCGCCGCGGACGGCCTCGGCCTTGCCCTGGTCGGTCAGGCGCACGTCCACCCATCCGGTGAACAGGTTCAGCTCGTTCCACGCGCTCTGGCCGTGGCGCAGCAGGATCAGGGTGTGGGTCATGCGGCCCATGATATCGGCGGCGGACTGGGATCATGGGCACATGCCCGCACCGTCGTCCCCGCTCGGCCGGGCGACGCGCGGCACGACCGGCACGAACCGGCTGCGACGGGTGGACCGGTGGATCGCGCGGCATCCGGCGCTGCGCACGGCCGGAGCGGAGCCCCTCGTGGTCGACCTCGGGTTCGGTGCGAGCGCGGTGACCGCGTTCGAGCTCGAGGCGAGGCTGCACCGGACGCGTCCCGACGTCGAGGTGACCGGGCTGGAGATCGATCCGGAGCGGGTCGAGCGCGCCCGTGCGCAGCTGGCACGGGTGCGGGCGGGCGGGACGCCCTTCCGCCCCGACGCGCGCGTCTCGTTCGCACGGGGCGGGTTCGAGGTGCCAACCGGGCGGCGGCCGCGCATCGTCCGCGCGATGAACGTGCTGCGGCAGTACGACGAGGCAGACGTCGCCGAGGCGTGGGCGCGGATGTCGTCTCGGCTGGAGCCGGCCGGCATCCTGATCGACGGCACCTGCGACGAGATCGGGCGCGTCTCGACATGGGTCGCGGTGGACGCCGCCGGCCTTCCGGCCACGTTCACGATCTCGCTGCGGCTGGCGGGCCTGGAGCATCCCTCGGTCGCCGCCGCGCGGCTGCCGAAGGCGCTCATCCACCGCAACGTGCCCGGCGAGCGCGTGCACGACTACCTGCGGGCGATCGACCGGGAGTGGGACCGGGCCGCGGGCCTGGCCCCGTTCGGCCCGGCGCAGCGGTGGCGTCAGGCGATGACGGCCCTGCGGGATGCCGGCTGGCCGTTGCTCGCCCCCGGACGCTGGCGGCTGGGCGAGGTCAGCGTGCCGTGGGCGGCGGTCGCGCCCGGCTGAGCCTGCGGGGTCAGAGCAGGGGCCGGCGATCGAGGGTGAGGAACCCGGCGACGCAGACGGCGACGCCGAGCACGACCGCACACCACGCCGCGGCGTCCACCGCGACCGACGGGCCGACGACCGCGAGCACGGCGTCCGCCAGGAGGCCGAGACCGTCGTCCCAGCCCTCGACGGTGCTCTGCGCGCCGGTGAGCGCGACGCCGAGCGCGGGCAGGGCGAGGCCGGCGCCGAGGGCCGCGAGCATCGATCCGGTCGCGTAACGGGAACCGCCCTGGCCGCGCAGGGCCCAGCCGGCGGCCACGAAGCTCCACGCGAAGCCCGCGAACGCCGCCCCGACGAACACCGCGCGCAGCGCCGGCAGCGTCCACGACTCGCGCACGAGGACGCCCGGGACGGCGACAGACAGCACGAACAGGGCGAGGATGCAGCGCAGCACCACGACTCCGCCGACCACGGCGATCACGGGCCACGGCGACCGCCGGCCGACGGCGAGGCGCAGCACGAGGGCGAAGACGGTCCAGGCGCCGACGACGACCGCGAGGTGCGCCCAGTTCACGACGGCGGCCTGCAGCATCCGCGTCGCGACCAGCACCCCGACGGGGACCGCGAAGATGAGCCAGCGATCCAGCGGCAGCAGGCCCAGGGTCGACTCGCGGGCACGCCAGGGGCGGGTCGCGGCCAGCCAGGTGGCGCGGGCCGCCGCAGCACCCGGCGCGCCGACCACGCGGGTGCGGGCGGCGAGCATTCCGACGACGAGCCAGGCCACGCCCAGCAGCAGCAGGCCGCGGGCGAGCCACACGACCTCGGGCGCGGCGATCCGGGCGGCGGACGCAGACGTGAGGGCGGCGCCGAAGACGGCGCCGCCGACCAGGAGTCCCACGAACACGACGACGGCGATGACGCCCCGCCGTTGCTCCGTGGTCATCCGATCAGCCTAATCCTGCGCGATCACCTCCCGCGGCGCCCCCGCCCGCCCCTCCGCGAGACCGGCCCCCGCCCGCCGCGAGACTGCATCTGCGCGCCGAGACCGCACTCAGAGCACGCTGTCTCGGCGCGCAGATGCAGTCTCGCGGCGGGCGGGGGCCGGTCTCGCGGAGGGGCGGGCGGGGGCGCCGCGGGAGG
>JASGDW010000126.1:0-2652 GCA_047606965.1 Microbacterium sp. | reverse complement strand
GGCGAGGCCGGTTGCCGAGAATAGGCGGGCTGCGGCCAACAGAAGCGGCCACCGGGCGGAGTTATGACACACCCCGGCGCATACGTTGTACGCATGACCTCGCCGGCGCTGCACATCTCCCGCTCGATCGCCCGCCCGCCGGTGTGGCGGCCTTCGCGGGAGACCCCGCCAACCTGTCGCTGCGGGCCGCGGGACTGAGCACCGGCATCCGCGCGTCGGCGAAGCGCTGGGTGACGGATTCGCCCATGGGTGAGGCGCAGGTCGCCTTCACGGGGCCGGTGGATGCCGGCATCCTCGACCACGACGTGACGCTGCCGGACGGCCCGATCGTGCACAACTCGCCGCCCTGCTGGAGGAGTAGAGCGTCAGCCGTGCTCCGCGGGAGAAGCCGTGGCCGGCGGGTCTGATCAGGCGTGCAGCGTGTAGCCGGCCGCGGCGACCGCTGCGGTGAGGGCCGCCGCGTCCAGCGGCGCTGCGGAGCGCACGTGCACCCGCGAGATGCCGTCGGGGGCGAGGTCGACCTCGACCGAGTCGACGCCCTCGACACGTCCGAGCTCGTCGGTGACGGCGTGGACGCAGTGCGCGCAGGTCATTCCGTCCACGTGCAACTCGGTCGTCACCGGCGCGTCGACGGCCGGGGTCGCGGATGCCGAGGGGTGTGCGCACGCGCCGCCGCCGCAGCATCCGGCGTCCGCGGTGACATCGCGCAGTCCGAGGTCGATTCGTTGCAGTGCCATGGCGCCATGGTACCCCACCGGGGTATCACCGCGCCCGCAGCGAACCCGCAGGCGCAGGAGTTCTAGACTGGACGCATCCCATCCCTCAGCCAGGAACCCGCCGTGCCCCACGCTCCCGCCCGCGCCTTCGAGGCGCGTCACGTGCAGTTGGCGCGCGCGTTGTTCGCGGCCCTCGCGGCGGCGATGGTGACGTTCTCCTCGGATCACTCGGCATCCCTCGGCCTGGCCGTCTTCGGCGGCTACGCGATCGCGACCGGACTCGTGCTGGTGCTGGGTGCCTGGCTCCAGGCGCCGGCCGGAGCGCGCGGCGTGCCGATCGCGCTCGGCGCGGTCTCGATCGTCGCCGGCATGATCGGGGGGCAGCCGGCGTTGCGATCGACGGAGATGTTCTTCGTGCTCGTGATCGTGTGGGCGCTTCTCACCGGCCTGATCGAGGGCATCGCCGGCTGGCGCGCGATGAGGGTCGCCGCGCCCGGCTCGGCGGCCCGGAGCCAGGCCCGCGACGCGCTCACGGTCGGTGTCTTCGGCGTCCTGCTCGCGCTCGGCACGTTCGCGGTGCCGAGCGGCTACGCGCTGAACTACTACATCGCCGAGGCCGGGGAGAGCTTCACGCTCACCGGCATCGTGATCGCGGTCGGCGTCTTCGGCGGCTATGCGGCCGTCGTCGCCGTGTACCTCGCGATCGCGGGGTTCTCGCCGCGGCCGGAGCCGGTCGCCGACGCCGCGGGCGTCGAGGACGGACGGGCATGACCGACAAGCCCACGCGGCGCGATCTCATGCGCCCGGCCCAGCTGCTCGGGCTCGCCTTCATCGCCGCGGTCTTCGCCGGCGGGGTGACCTTCATGTCGATGGGGGGCTTCGAGCGCCTCCCCGCCGACGAGATCCAGCAGGCGCTGAACATGGCGCTGGTGATCGCTGGCGTCACGTTCATCGTGGTGGTCGTGGTGATCGCACTGCTGCTGCTGGCGATCGATCCGGCTCAGGTCGTGGAGCGGCACGACCACCCGGTGCTGATCCCGGAGACGAAGCCGGACCCGGACCCCGCAGCGGATGCCGGGTCCGGGCCATCCGGTGATCCCTCCGCGGCATCCGACCCCGCCGAGGGCGACGACCCCGCCGCGTCCTGAGACCCCTCCCCACCCGCCCGGCGCGTAGAACTCAGGACGCCTCGAGCGATCCGTACCGAACTCGACCCGGCGGCGGCGTGTCGTGGCACCGGTCCTGTCTTCTACGCCGGGCAGGAGCGACCCGCGTGCGCCGGGCGCGGCGGCACACGGCTCCACAGCCGGGCCCCGGTGCCGAGGGCGCGCCGCCGCGCCGACCAGGCATCGGCAACTAGAAGCCGGCAACCACGCACCGCCGGCCAGGTGCCGGCGAGCCGAGTGCCGCCGGCTCAGATCTCGGCGGCCAGGTCTTCGGCCAGGCCCGTGTAGGTCGCGGGGGTCAGCGCCAGCAGGCGCTGCTTCGCGGCATCGCCGATGTCGAGCCCGGAGACGAACTCGGCGAGCTCCGGTGCCCCCACGCGGCGCCCGCGGGTGAGGTCCTTCAGCAAGGCATAAGGATCGGTGATCGTCGACCGTCCCGCGACGACCTCGGCGCGCACCACCGTCTGGATCGCCTCGGCGAGCACCTCCCAGTTGCGGTCGAGGTCATCCAGCAGCGCCTTGCGTGCCAGCGAGATCTCGCCGAGGCCCCGCAGCAGGTTGTCCAGCGCCAGCAGCGAGTGCCCGAACGCGACGCCGATGTTGCGCTGCGTCGTCGAGTCGGTGAGGTCGCGCTGCAGGCGGGAGGTCACCAGCGTCGAGGCGAGGGTCGTGAACAGGCCGCCCGCGATCTCGAGGTTGGCCTCGGCGAGATCTCGCTGGCACGCAAGGCGCTGCTGGATGACCTCGACCGCAACTGGGAGGTGCTCGCC
>JASGDW010000125.1:0-2723 GCA_047606965.1 Microbacterium sp. | reverse complement strand
CGCGGTCCGTGACGAACCGGCCCAGCAGCGCCGCGGTGCCGCGGCGGCGCTGCTGCCGGTTCGCGGCCAGGTAGGCCCGCCGGGCGCGGCCCGCCAGGCCCAGTCGGCCCAGCACGAGGCCGGCCGGCACGAGGGTGAGCACGCGGGGGAGGGACTCCAGCACCATCGTGAACTCGTCGTCGGTCGCACCCAGCACGAGTGGCTTGTCCGAACCGGTGCCCGCAGCGATCGACTCGACCGTCGGCCGCGTGAGCAGTTCGCCGTCGACCATCGGCCCCCAGCCGGCCCCCTCGGCGAGCATCGCGCGCACCGGTGCCAGCCTGTCGCACGACGGCGCGTTCTCCGCCTGGTGCTGCAGATCGCGCAGCACCAGCTCGTCGACCGAGGCGAAACCGGCACGATCGGCGCTTACGCCGGCGAGAGCCGCCAGTCTCGCCGATCGTTGCCGTGCGGCATCCGCCGGCACGTCGCCGAGCGCCGCCGAGATCGCACATGCCGAGTGGAACAGGTGCTGCGCGGCCGGCATCCCCAGCAGGGTGAGCACGGCGCCGCCGCCCGCGGACTGACCGGCGATCGTGACCCGGTCGGGGTCTCCGCCGAACGCGGCGATCTCGTGACGCACCCACTCCAGGGCCGCGAGCCAGTCGCGTACGCCTCGATTGTGCGGAGCGCCGTCGACGAAGCCGAAGCCGTCGAAGCCGAGCCGATACGAGAGGGTCACGGTCACGATCCCGTCGCGCGCGAACGCCGCGCCGTCATACCACGGGCTCGCCGGCGAGCCGGACACGTAGCCGCCGCCGTGGATGTACACGAGAACCGGGAGCGCTGCGCCATCCGCCGGCTGAGGCGTGAACACGTTCACGTTCAACGTCGACTCCCCCGGCACAGACGGCTCCGGGATGAGGGTGATGCCGGCCTCGCCGCGCTGCGGCGTCGGGCCAGGGCTCGTCGCGTCGCGGACGCCCTCCCACGGCTCGGGCGCGACGGGTGCGGCGAATCGGAGCGGCCCGACGGGCGCCTGCGCGAACGGGATGCCGAGAAAGGCGGCGGATCCCTCGCGCCAGACCCCGCGAACCCGGCCGACGCGGGTGGTCACCTCGGGCGCGTCACGGTGCGGCATCGCCTGCCTCACCCGCGTCCACCGCGTCGGTGACGATGGAGGGGAGCAGGCCCGCGGCATCCGCGATCCGGGTGACGGATGCGCCGCGGTACCCCTCGCGGACCACGACGTCCGGTGCGGCACGCCGGATCCTCCTGACGCGTCGCGGCGCCCTTCGCGTCGGAGCCTCGTCGGACCATGTCCCGAGGATAAGGCGGATGGTGCTCGACAGAGAAAACCGAGTGACACGATGCTCCCGCGGGCGCTCGGCGCGGCGCGCGGACCCGGGAGAGGCCGGCGGACCACGGCGCCGCCGGGGCCCGCAGCCACGATCCCCACACCCTGTTCCCGCCGATGCGTCGGCCGGGGCCTCGTCGCTGCGGCTGCGCTACTCGGCGAGGAACTCGAGGATCGCGGCGTTGACCTCGTCGCCGTGCGTCCACAGCAGGCCGTGCGGGGCGCCCGCGATCTCGACGTAGCGGGCGGCGGGCAGCAGTTCGTGGAAGCGGCGCGCGGTCTTGTCGACGGGGAGGATGTTGTCCGCCGTGCCGTGCACGATGAGAGCGGGCACGTCGATCGCGGCGATGTCGCCGCGGAAGTCCGTCGGCCAGGTCAGCGGAGCCGTCACGATCGCGGCGTTGCCGGCGCGGTTGCCGGTCTGCACGCTCGCGGCCAGAGCCTCCGCGGAGATGCGCTCGCCGAGGTTCTCGTCGAGGTTGTAGAAGTCGCGGAAGAAGCCGGTGAGGAACGCGTACCGGTCGGCGGCGACGGCGGCGGAGGTGGCGTCGAAGAACGCCTGGTCGCCGGCGCCGTCCGGGTTGTCGGGGGTCGTGAGCAGATACGGCTCCAGCGAGCCGATGAACACCGCCTTGGAGACCTTGGAGCTGCCGTGACGCGACAGGTAGCGGGCGATCTCCCCGGTGCCCATCGAGAAGCCGATGAGCACGACGTCGGCCAGGCCCAGGCGGCTGATCATCCGGTGGAGGTCGGCGGCGTAGGTGTCGTAGTCGTGCCCGGTCGCGGTCTTGGTCGAGGCGCCGAAGCCCCGGCGATCGTAGGCGATGACCCGGTATCCGGCCTCCAGGAGCGCGTGCTGCTGTTTGCCCCACGACTCGCCGTCGAGGGGGAAGCCGTGGATGAGGACGACCGCCTGCCCACGGCCCTGGTCGGTGTAGAACAGATCGATCGGCGCCGAGTTCTCGGTGCCGACGGTGATGGATGCCACGGTGTCCTCCTCCGGTTCCGGGCGCTGAGGCGCCCAGAACCGACGATAGGACGCCGCGCCGTGCGGCGCACCGGGTGAGCCGCACGGCCGAACCCCGCGAGACCGCATCCGCCCGCCGAGCCTGCATCCGCCCGCGAGACCGCATCTGCGGGCCGAGACCGCAGACAGACCCCGCTGTCTCGGCCCGCAGATGCAGTCTCGCGGTCACTGCGGTGCGCGCACCGGTGCGGGCGGGTCAGTCGCGGCGGGCGCCGGGGGACGGCGTCACCGTGGACACGTGCGGCGCGGCGAAGCCGGATGCGGTGAACGCCGTCGCGACGGCATCCGCCGCCGCGGCCACGCGGTCGCTCGGCACGAGCGCGATCGCGGCGCCCCCGAAGCCGCCGCCGGTCATGCGTG
>JASGDW010000124.1:0-11645 GCA_047606965.1 Microbacterium sp. | reverse complement strand
TGCGACATCCGCATGACTGTGCGGCCGCGGGCGCACCCAACCGACCGCGGGCGCACCCGACGGCCCGGCTCAGAGAGCCGCGAGCGCCTCGCGGTAGGCCTCCAGCGGGCGCGACGTGGCGGGGTCGGTGACCAGGCTCCAGCGCACCGCGCCGCCGACGTCGATGAGGAAACTGGCCCGGGTGGCGATGCCCCGCTCGCGCAGGAGCACGTCGTAGGCGGCCGCGACCTCGCCGTGCGGCCAGAAGTCGCTGACCAGATCGAAGGCATAGCCCTGCTGCTCCTTCCACGCCGCCTGCGAGAAGTGGCTGTCGACCGAGATGCCGACGACGGTCACCGCCTTGTCCTCGAACACCGACAGGTTGTCGCGGATCTCACACAGCTCGCCCTGGCAGCGGCCCGAGAACGCCAGCGGGAAGAACACGAGCACAACGGGCCCGCTCCGCCAGACCTCGCTGAGAGTGAGAGTGCCGCCGCCGGCGCGGGGCAGGGTGAAGTCGGGTGCGGTATCGCCGATCTCGATGGTCATGAGCGCCATCCTGGCACGTCCCGCGGGTCTAGGCTGAGCGATGGTGCATTGTGTGTGGCAAACAATGCCGGCACCGATCAGAGGGCTGTTTGCTGGCGAGACCCGTCAGGTGATGAAAGGGCACACGTGACCGTTCACGATCAGGATCCGTATTCGCAGGGACCGCAGGACAGCGATCCGGACGAGACCGCCGAATGGCAGGAATCCCTCCAGCAGCTCGTGGATGCCAAGGGTCACGGTCGTGGCCGCGAGATCATGCTCAGCCTGCTGAAGACCTCGCACGAACTGCATCTGGGCGTGCCGCAGGTGCCGACGACGGACTACATCAACACGATCGCGCCGGAGAACGAGCCCGAGTTCCCGGGCGACGAGGACATCGAGCGCCGCTACCGCGCCTGGATCCGCTGGAACGCCGCGATCACGGTGCACCGCGCGCAGCGCCCAGGCATCGGCGTCGGCGGCCACATCTCCACCTATGCCTCCTCCGCCGCACTCTACGAGGTCGGCTTCAACTACTTCTTCCGCGGCCTCGACCATCCCTCCGGCGGCGATCAGGTCTTCTTCCAGGGCCACGCCTCCCCCGGCATGTACGCCCGCTCGTTCCTCGAGGGACGGCTCACCGAGGCGCAGCTCGACGGCTTCCGCCAGGAGAAGTCGGCGGCGCCGAACGGGCTGCCCTCCTATCCGCACCCGCGCCTCATGCCGGACTACTGGCAGTTCCCGACCGTCTCGATGGGCCTCGGCCCGATCAACGCCATCTACCAGGCGATGACGAACAAGTACCTCACCAACCGCGGCATCAAGGACCTCTCCGACTCGCACGTGTGGGCGTTCCTGGGCGACGGCGAGATGGACGAGGTCGAGAGCCGCGGTCAGCTGCAGGTCGCGGCGAACGAGGGACTCGACAACCTCACCTACGTCGTCAACTGCAACCTGCAGCGCCTCGACGGCCCGGTGCGCGGCAACGGCAAGATCATCCAGGAACTGGAGAGCTTCTTCCGCGGCGCCGGCTGGAACGTCATCAAGGTGATCTGGGGTCGCGAGTGGGACGACCTGCTCGCGCGCGACACCGACGGCGCGCTGCTGAACCTCATGAACATCACCCCGGACGGCGACTTCCAGACCTACAAGGCCGAGAACGGCGCCTATGTGCGCGAGCACTTCTTCGGGAGGGACGAGCGAGCCGCCGCCCTCGTCGAGGGCTACAGCGACGAGCAGGTCTGGAACCTCAAGCGCGGCGGTCACGACTACCGCAAGGTGTACGCGGCCTTCAAGGCGGCGGTCGAGCACAAGGGGCAGCCGACCGTCATCCTCGCGCACACCATCAAGGGCTACGGCCTGGGTCCGCACTTCGAGGGGCGCAACGCGACCCACCAGATGAAGAAGATGACCCTCGACGACCTCAAGCACTTCCGCGACGCGATGCACATCCCCGTCTCGGACGCGCAGCTCGAGGAGAACCCGTACCTGCCGCCGTACTACAACCCCGGACCGCAGGACGAGACGATCCAGTACCTGCTGGAGCGTCGCCGCGCCCTGGGCGGATTCCTGCCGGAGCGTCGCAGCCACCACGTGGGGCTGGAACTGCCCGGGGACGCCGCCTACGCGCTGCCACGGAAGGGCTCGGGCACGCAGGAGGTCGCCACCACGATGGCCTTCGTGCGACTGCTGAAGGACCTGCTGCGGGCGAAGGACTTCGGTCACCGCATCGTGCCGGTCATCCCGGACGAGGCCCGCACCTTCGGCATGGACGCCTACTTCCCCACGGCGAAGATCTACAACCCCAACGGGCAGAACTACACCTCGGTCGACCGTGAGCTGCTGCTCGCGTACAAGGAGAGCCCGCAGGGCCAGCTCGTGCACGTCGGCATCAACGAGGCGGGCGCCATGGCGGCGTTCACCTCGCTCGGCACCTCGTACGCGACGCACGGCGAACCGCTGATCCCGGTCTACATCTTCTACTCGATGTTCGGGTTCCAACGCACCGGCGACGCGAACTGGGCCGCCGGCGACCAGATGGCACGCGGCTTCGTCGTCGGCGCCACCGCAGGCCGCACGACGCTGACCGGCGAGGGGCTGCAGCACGCCGACGGGCACTCGCTGCTGCTCGCCTCGACGAACGCCGCGACCCTGGCCTACGACCCGGCCTACGGCTACGAGATCGCGCACATCGTGCGCGCAGGCATCGAGCGCATGTACGGCGGGGAGCACCCCGACCCGAACGTCATGTACTACCTCACGGTCTACAACGAGCCGATCGTGCAGCCCGCCGAGCCCGAGGGCGTGGACGTCGACGGCATCCTCCACGGCATCCACCGCATCGCCGAGGGCGGCGGGGACGGCCCGCGCGCCCAGCTGCTCGCCTCCGGCGTTGGCGTGCCGTGGGCGCTCGAGGCGCAGCAGCTGCTGCGCGAGGACTGGGGGGTGGCCGCCCACGTCTGGTCTGTCACCTCGTGGTCCGAGCTGCGCCGCGACGGCCTCGCCGCCGACGAGCACAACTTCCTGCACCCCGACGAGGAGCCGCGCACGGCATACGTCACCGACAAGCTGAAGGACGCGGCCGGCCCGGTCATCGCGGTCAGCGACTTCATGCACGCCGTGCAGGACCAGATCCGCCCGTGGATCCCGAACCGCTTCGAGACCCTCGGAGCGGACGGCTTCGGCTTCTCGGACACCCGCGCCGCCGCCCGCCGGTTCTTCAAGATCGACGGTCCCTCCATCGTCGTGCGCGCCCTGCAGGCACTCGCCGCCGACGGCGCCGTGGACCGCTCCCTGGTCGCGCAGGCCATCGAGCGATACCGCCTGCACGACGTGACCGCGGGCACCACCGGCAACGCGGGCGGAGAGAGCTGACCGCGTGCCGAATGTGGTGACGCCCGCCGAGAAGGCGGAGATCCTCTCCTGGCTGCGGCGGATCTCCGGCGACCTGGCCACGGCGACCATCAAACGGCTGGAGGACACTCTGCCGTGGTACGCCGACATGCCTCCGGCACGGCGCTCGACCGTCGGGCTGGTCGCACAGGCGGGCATCGCCTCGTTCATCCAGTGGTACGACGATCCGAGCTCGACACCGTGGATCGCGGCGGACATGTTCGCCGCGGCCCCTCGCGAGCTGTTGCGCAGCGTCAGCCTGCAGCAGACGCTGCAGCTGATCCGGGTCACGGTCGAGGTCACCGAGGAACGGGTGGCCGGGCACGGCGAGGACCTGCGCGAGGCGATCCTGCTCTATTCGCGCGAGGTCGCCTTCACGGCCGCCGACGTGTACGCGCGCGCGGCCGAGGCCCGCGGGCTCTGGGACGCTCGCCTCGAGGCGCTCGTGGTCGACTCGATCCTCACAGGCGAGGCGGACGAGGAGCTTCCGAGCCGCATCGCGGCGCTGGGCTGGCACGGGCACGGCGAGGTCTCGGTGCTCGTCGGCACGACCCCGCCGCAGTTCGACGTCGACCAGGTGCGGCGGACGGCGCGCAAGCTCGGCGTCGACGTGCTGGTGGGCGTGCAGGGCTCACGCCTCGTGCTCGTGATCGGGCGGACCGAGCCGACCGGCCGCGGCGGCGACGACACCGCCGAGCTGCCGTTCCCCGAGATCGCGCGCCGGCTGGAGCCCGGCTTCGGTCCCGGGCACCTCGTGCTCGGCCCCGCCGTCCCGGCCCTCGTCGATGCGAGCCAGAGCGCCCGCGCCGCGCTCGCGGGGTTCGCCGTCGCCCGCGCGTGGCGCAACGCGCCGCGCCCGGTCGAGGCGGACGACCTGCTGCCCGAGCGCGCCCTCGCCGGTGACGCCGCCGCCAAGAACACCCTGGTCGAGCGGATCTACCGCCCGTTGAACGCCCACAGCACCGACCTCGTGACGACCCTGTGGAGCTACCTCGACAACGGTCGCTCGCTCGAGGCCACCGCCCGCGAGCTGTTCGTCCATCCGAACACGGTCCGCTATCGCCTCAAGCGGGTCTCCGATGTCATCGGATGGGACGCGACCGGGCCGCGGGAGGCGCTGATCCTGCAGACCGCCCTGATCCTGGGAGCCATCGGCACCGACATGACGCGCCGACGGAACCCCGCGACACGCCGAACCCGGTGATATTTGTCCCGATCAGACAAAGCCTGTCGGCGATTCTGTGCCGTGTTCGCCAGATACGGAGCCCGAAGGTTGACAGGATGGAACGGTGATCATCGGCGTCTTCCCGGGGCAGGGTTCCCAGACCCCCGGGTTCCTCTCCCCCTGGCTCGATCTTCCCGGCGCGCGTGAGCTCGTCGGCGCCTACTCCGAGTCGGCCGGGGTCGACCTGCTGGCCGCCGGCACCGAGTGGGATGCCGACGCCATCCGCGACACGAAGATCGCCCAGCCGCTGATCGTCGCGGCGAGCCTCCTGTCGTGGCGAGAGCTGGCCGCACGCACGCACGCGGCGTTCGCGGGTGTCGCCGGGCACTCGGTCGGCGAGATCGCGGCGCTCGTGGCCGCCGGCGTGCTGAGCGACCGCGAGGGTCTGGGCCTGGTCGGCGTCCGCGGCCGAGCGATGGCGGATGCCGCCTCCGCCTCGCCCACCGGCATGGCCGCCGTCGTCGGCGGCGTCGAAGACGATGTGATCGCACGGCTCACGGCCCTCGACCTCACCCCCGCGAACCACAACGGCGGCGGCCAGATCGTCGCCGCCGGCGCCCTGGCGGCCCTCACGGAGCTCGCCGCCGACCCCCCTCGCGGCGCACGGGTCATCCCACTGCAGGTGGCCGGCGCCTTCCACACCCGTTACATGGCGCCCGCCGTGCAGACCCTGGCCGCCGCGGCGTCGGAGCTCTCCCCCGCCGACCCGGCCCTGGTCCTGTGGACCAACGCCGACGGCACCACGGTCGACTCCGGCGCCCGCGCGCTCGACCTGCTGGTCGGGCAGGTCGCGTCACCCGTGCGCTGGGACCTGTGCATGGCCTCGTTCGCCGAGGCGGGCGTCACCGGCCTGGTGGAGCTCTCGCCCGCCGGCACTCTCACGGGGCTCGCCAAGCGCGGCCTGCGCGGGGTGCCCGCCGTCGCGGTGAAGACCCCCGACGACCTGGATGCCGCCGCCGCACTGCTGAGCGAGGAGGCCGCGTGAGCGCCCCCGCCCTGAGGCAGGCCTCCGGCCCCGCGTTCACCCGTATCTATTCCTACGGCGCCGCGCGCGGCGAGAACGCGGTGCCCAACGACGATCTGATCGGCCCGATCGACTCGAGCGACGAGTGGATCCGCCAGCGCACCGGCATCGTCACCCGCAGCCGTGCCATCCCCACCACGAGCGCGACGGATCTGGCGACGATCGCCGCCGCCGAGGCCGTGGAGCGCTCCGGAGTCCCCGCCGAGCGGATCGACCTCGTCATCGCCGCGACCATCAGCAACTCCCGGCAGACGCCGTCGATGTCCGCCGTCGTCGCCGATCGCATCGGCGCGAACCCGGCCGCCGCCTACGACGCGAACGCCGCCTGCGCCGGTTTCGCCTACGGCGTCGCGCAGGCCGACGCGCTCATCCGGGCCGGCGCCGCGCACTACGCGGTCGTGGTCGGTGCGGAGAAGCTCTCCGACGTCGTCGACCCCACCGACCGCAGCATCTCGTTCCTGCTCGGCGACGGGGCGGGCGCCGTGGTCATCGGGCCGAGCGAGACACCGGCGATCGGGCCGACCGTGTGGGGATCGGACGGCTCGAAGGCCGACGCGGTGGGCATGAACGCGACTCTCACCGAGTTCCGCGACGGCACCGCCGGGTGGCCCACCCTGCGGCAGGAGGGGCCCACCGTGTTCCGCTGGGCCGTGTGGGAGATGGTCAAGGTCGCACGCCAGGCGATCGAGGAGGCCGGCCTCGTGCCGTCCGATCTGGCCGCCTTCGTGCCGCACCAGGCGAACATGCGCATCATCGACGAGTTCGCCAAACAGCTGAAGCTGCCCGGGACGGTCGTCATCGCCCGAGATATCGAGACCACCGGCAACACGTCGGCGGCGTCCATCCCGCTGGCCACGCACCGGCTGCTGGAGGAGCACCCGGAGCTGCACGGCGGCCTCGCCCTGCAGATCGGGTTCGGCGCCGGCCTCGTGTTCGGCGCGCAGGTCGTGCTGCTTCCCTGAGGGCGCGACGCCCCGCCCTAGACTGATTCGCGGTCCAGACCCGACCGTCCCACATCGCCACCACAAAAAAGGAGAATCCCATGGCTTTTTCGACTGACGAGGTGCTCGCAGGTCTCGCCGAGCTGATCACCGACGAGACCGGCATCTCGGCCGACGAGGTCGCGCTCGAGAAGTCCTTCACCGACGATCTGGACATCGACTCGATCTCGATGATGACGATCGTGGTCAACGCCGAGGAGAAGTTCGGCGTCACCATCCCGGACGACGAGGTCAAGAACCTCAAGAGCGTCGGGGACGCCGTCACCTACATCACCTCCCACCAGGCCTGAGCCCGAGCGGTGGGGGCACGGCCCCCACCGGCTCCGCAGAGGAACCCACGCATATGAGCACGTCACGCATCGTCGTCACCGGCATCGGCGCATCGTCGCCGATCGGCGGGACCGCGCCCGAGAGCTGGTCCGCCCTGCTGGACGGCGCGTCCGGCACGAGCACCCTCGAACACGACTGGGTCGAGGAGCACCAGCTGCCGGTCACCTTCGCCGCGCAGGCGGCGGTGCGCCCCGACACCGTGCTCGAACGTCCTGTCGCCAAACGCCTCGACCCGGCGTCGCAGTTCGCGCTGGTCGCGGCGACGGAGGCGTGGGCGGATGCGGGCAGCCCCGGGGTCGAGCCCGAGCGGCTCGGCGTCGACTTCGCCACCGGCATCGGCGGCGTCTGGACGCTGCTGGACGCCTGGGACACCCTGCGCGAGAAGGGACCGCGTCGGGTCATGCCGATGACGGTGCCCATGCTGATGCCCAACGCCGCAGCCGGGAACCTGTCGCTGCACTTCGGCGCCCGCGCCTACGCACGGACCGTGGCCAGCGCCTGCGCGTCGAGCACCGAGTCGATCGTCGGCGCCGTGGAGCACATCCGCGCCGGCCACGCCGACGTGGTCATCGCCGGCGGCACGGAGTCGGCGATCCACCCGATCACGCTGGCGGCGTTCGCATCCATGCAGGCGCTGTCCAAGCGCAACGACTCGCCTGCGACCGCGTCACGCCCCTGCAGCGTCGACCGCGACGGGTTCGTCATGGGCGAGGGCGCGGCGGCGCTGATCCTCGAGACCGAGGAGCACGCCCGTGCCCGCGGCGCGAAGATCTACGCCTATGTCGTCGGCGGCGGCGTGACCGCCGACTCGTACCACATCACGGCGAACGACCCGGAGGGCCACGGCGCCGCGCGGGCCGTGGGGCTCGCCCTCGCCATGGCGGGGGCCTCCCCCGACGAGGTCACCCACATCAACGCCCACGCGACCTCGACGCCGGTCGGCGACCCGAACGAGTACCAGGCGCTGAAGGCCGTTTTCGGGCGGCGCATCGACGACATCCCGGTCTCGGCGACCAAGGCCTCGACCGGCCACCTCCTCGGCGGGACCGGCGCCCTCGAGGCGATATTCACGATCCTCGCGCTGAAGGAGCGGACGGCGCCGCCCACGATCAACCTGACCGAGCAGGATCCGGAGGTGCCGTTCCGCATCTCCGGTTCCCCGACGCCGCTCGGCGCCGGAGACCAGCTCGCGATCAGCAACTCCTTCGGCTTCGGCGGCCACAACGCCGTCGTGGCGTTCCGGAACGCCTGATCCGGCCACTGCGTGGACGAAGGCCCCCGAGGATCCCTCCCCGGGGGCCTTCCCTTCACGTCGGGCGCAACGGTTTCCCGGCCGCCGGGATGGACGTCCGGCCTCCGGTACTCGCGCCGCTGTCCGCCCGAGATCTCAGCCGACCTTGTGCAGCCACACGACCGGCGCCTGGTCGCCGGTGTGGCGGAAGGGCTCGAGCTCCTCGTCCCAGGCCGCGCCGAGCGCGACCTCGAGCTCGCGCTGCAGCTCGACGGCATCCCCCGCCGCGATCTGCATCGCGTACCGCACGCGGTCCTCGCCGATGACGATGTTGCCAGCCGTGTCGGTCTGGGCGTAGTGGATGCCGAGGTCGGGCGTGTGCAGCCAGCGACCGCCGTCGCTGCGCGGGGTCGGGTCCTCGGTCACCTCGAATCGGAGATGCTCCCACCCGTGCACGGCGCTCGCCAGCGCCGCCCCCGTGCCGGCGGGCGCCTCCCAGAAGAACTCCGCCCGGCGGGCGCCCGGGAGCACCGGCTGATCGCTCCACTCGAAGTTCACGGCGCGCCCGAGGGCGCGTCCGATCGCCCACTCCAGGTGGGGGCACAACGCTTTGGGCGCCGAGTGGATCAGCACCACTCCGCGCGCCAGGTGTCCGGCCATCTCTCTTCCCCTCGTCAGGTACGTCTTCCCCTACGACCTGAGACGGGATGCGGCTCGGATGTTCGATTGTGCGAGGCCATTATGACCCAACGGCCCCCGGAATCACAAGTGTGTAACTCCGCGCCTCGGCGCCCTGGCTACCCCTCCCTCCGCCCCCGAGCCTTCAGGATTCTGAGGAGATCCGGGATGCCGAGGGCGCCCGGGCTCCGGCGGCTCCTCGGCATCCCGGATCTCCTCGGCATCACGAGGAGCGCGCGAGCCGTTCGGAGGGCGGGCGGGCCGTGTCCTTGTGGGGCGGGCGGGACTTGAACCCGCGATCGTCGGGTTATGAGCCCGCTGCCTTCACCAGCTTGGCCACCGCCCCCTGCCCGTCCAGCCTATCGCGGGCTATGCGCCGGGATCGGAGCCGCGTGCGAGGCCGAGCCCCTGGCTCTCGCTGAGCACCTGCGGATGGTTCAGCGCGAGCGAGATCACCCCCCACACGGCCACACCGCCCGCCACGATGAACACGATGAAGCCCCATCCCGGCACGGCGACGCCCTCACCAAGCACCAGCAGCCCGATCAGCACCGCGACCATCGGGTCGACGACGGTCAGCCCCGCGATCGCGAGATCGGGCGGCCCGGAGGAGTACGCCGTCTGCACGAAGTACGCGCCCAGAACCGTCGTGGCCACGAGCGCGACCACGCACACGAGGGTGAGCCAGTCGAACTGCCCCGTCTGGATGCGGTTGATGACGGTCTTGGCCAGCGTCGCGACGAATCCGTAGAGCACCCCGGCCGCGAGCACGTAGAACAACGCACGCAGCTGCCGGCGGCGCACGACCATCCAGAGCGCGACCAGGACGACCGCGACGGCGAGGAGCACGATCAGCACCGTGATCGTCTGCGCGGCCGAGATCGCCCGCTCCGCGGCGAACAGAGCGGCGACCAGCACGAACAGGAAGATGCCGCCGACGCAGGCGATGATCGCGCGCAGCGAGCGGGTGGTGGGGGTGTGGCCGCTCACGCGGGCGTTGAGCAGCGTCGTGATCACGAGCGAGACCGCGCCCAGCGGCTGCACGACGATCAGGGGCGCCACGCTCAGCGCGCCGAGCTGGCAGGCGATCGCGAGGGCCAGCATGAGCGTCCCGACGATCCAGCTGGGGCGGGTGAGCAGTCGCGTCACCTGCGCGAAGGTCAGTCCCCGCGCGCCCTCCTGGCCGCTCAGCCGCTCGACCTTGGTCACGCCGCGATGCTGGTACTGCGCGCCGAAGGACATGAACACGGCGCCCGCGAGCGCGAGCGGGATGCCGAGCAGCAGCCCGGGGTTCTGGAACACCCCGACCAGCTGATCGCCCATACCGTCGAGAGACGACTGCATCCACCACCCGGTCACCCCTCGACCCTATCCACGGAGCCGGTCGATAGGCTCGAGGCGTGGCCGTACTCCCGATTCGCATCATGGGCGATCCCGTCCTGCACGCCCCCGCCGCCGAGGTCGGCGAGATCACCGACGAGATCCGTCGCCTGGTGGCCGACATGTTCGAGACGATGGACGCCGCGCCCGGGGTGGGGCTGGCCGCGCCGCAGGTGGGCGTGCCGCTGCGGATCTACACCTACGCGTACCAGGACGACGACGGGGCGCCCTGGCGCGGCGTGCTGATCAACCCGGTGCTGTGGATGACTCCCCCGGCGCCGGGCGACCCGGACCCCGACGAGGAGTCCGAGGGATGCCTGTCCTTCCCCGGGGAACGGTTCCCGCTGCGCCGCGCCGAGCGCGTGCTCGTGACCGCCGTCGGCCTCGACGGCGAACCGGTGCGCATCGAGGTCGACGGCTGGCGCGCCCGCATCATGCAGCACGAGTTCGACCACCTCGACGGCATCCTCTACCTCGACCGTCTCGGCGACGACGATGGGAGGACCGTGCAGAAGATCGCGCGCAAGCGGGGCTGGGGCCGCCCGGGCCAGTCCTGGCTGCCCGGGGTCGACGATCTCGAAGCCTGAGCCCGCTACGCCGGCGGGGCGACCGGCTCGACCACGACGGCGGTGCCGTAGGCGCAGAACTCTGTGAAGCTGCCGATCGAGCCGGAGTCGAAGCGCATCGCGATCACCGCGTTCGCCCCGCGCTGCTGCGCCTCCGCCCACATCCGGTTCATGACCTCCCAGCGCGACTCGTAGATGATCTTCGTGTACTCCGGCACCTCGCCGCCGCCGAGCGCGCGGAAGCCGGCGGTGAAGTTCTGGCCGAAGTTCGCCGAGCGCACGGTCAGGCCCATGACCTCGCCGAGCACCTGTGTGATGCGATAGCCCGGAACGTCGTTTGTGGTGACCACGAACACGGCACCCTCGTCTCTTTCGCGTCCTGCCCACGAGGGTAGCGCGGGCCGTGCCGCAAGACGCAGAACCCCGGCCGACGATGCCGACCGGGGTCCGATGCTCCCCCTGATGGACTCGAACCATCAACCTGCCGGTTAACAGCCGGCTGCTCTGCCAATTGAGCTAAGGAGGATCGGCTGCCCTCGCGAGGACAACCCCTCCATCCTAGCAAAGCCGCGACGGGGCTCGTGCATCCTGCTGGCCCGGTTCGCGGAAGCGGATATGGAGGGGGCACCGGTCGCGTGGAGTCCTTCGCGGTGCGCATGGTGCCGCATCCGCTGCGCAGGAAAAGTCCGCCGCGCAGGAGGAATCCGTCATCCTTCGTCCTGCTCAGCCGATTTCTCCTGTGCAGCGGAGCGGTCCGCGCCCACGCACCGGGCTTTCGTGCCAGCTGGATTGCCCCGCGCCCTGCGGGAGT